>NZ_JCAMOQ010000034.1:0-90186 GCF_059512365.1 Bradyrhizobium sp. Ses1 | reverse complement strand
CAGGGTCGACACCTCATGACCGCGTCACAATCCTGCAAGTCTGCTCATCGCGCTCGCTGGCTCTCGACCGGCCACGGCAGAGTGTGCCCAGATATCCGCCAGCCGTCGCAAATCGTCGGACAACTTGTGGAGTTCAAGGCCATCCGCCGCGCATTCGTCAGCGGCTTCACCGCCGCACAACTCGTTGGACCGGTTCGATCCCAATCAACGAGCTCACCCGCGGCACTCAAATCCCCATAGCGTCTGCCGCACCGTCTTACGTTCCCTCAAGCGCGGTTTCCTCCCTTGCAGGCTTTCGGACGCCGGCCGCCGAGCACGCGGCGACCTCCCTCATGCGGCCGGCATCCGAAACCCTTCACACAAGCGGATTTATGCACCGCAGCTAACATCGCGGTCGTTCGACAATGGCATCAGCGACTTTGCGGGCTGCGTGCGCTCATTCGGGAAACCCCGCACGGCGCAGACCTTCGGCGTATTTTGCCACGAAACCGGGCTTCTGATAGGGGCCCGAGATGGGAAACGCGGAATGCTGGATCAACAATTTGCAGGCGGGCAGATAGCCGATGCGGCCGTATCGCTGCGCCCGGCAAACAATTGGGCAAGGCAGATGCCCCGTGACGTCACTGACCTTTGGACTTTTGTGGCCGAACTCGACCACGATAGTCGCATGGACTTGTTTGCGCATTGCGCCGCATTCACCGTCAATGCGGTGAAACTGCCGTGGGAGCGGCGGCCGCGGGCGTTGGCAACGGCCGACCGGCTTGCGGAGGCCGTGTCTCTCGACATGACCGGCTTCTGGCGGCCAACGGTGCGCAGCTATCTTGGTCGCGTCACCAAGGCGCGCATTCTGGAGGCTGTTTGCGAAGGTGTCAGCGGCGAGGCCGCCGAGCGAATGGTGGATATGAAGGTCGACATGGCTGAAGCCGCCGAGCAATTGCTGGCTGCCACCGACTGGCTGCCTCGCTGCTGAGAACGGCCAGGCCGGAGGATCGGGCGGCTGTGCCAAGCGAGGCGCAAGGCGATGATGAGTATTCGCAGGCCGCAGAATGAGGCTTAAGCCGGGCCGCGCGAGCGGCCCCGGTTCCAAAATTTCGGCCACGCGCCTGACCGGCGCGCGGCCGATTTTTTTTGCGCACAGCGGCGACCGCTGAATGGAAGCCCCGCCACGAGCGAGACCTCGATCACTCTGATCGACGCCGCCTGCGGCAGCCATGTGGACCGCTATGTGGTGCTCGCCTATCAACAGCAAGCGATGAGGCCGGACGCTTTGTCGTCTGCAGACTGGGGTATTGCAAGCGCTGCCTGGCGGATCGCTCTAGCAGCACCTTCATCCTGCCACGCGGGAATGCGACGAGGGGCGCTAGCGTTTGCCAGAATGCGTCTTTCTTGCCGTTGATGCGCTGATGTCAGCATGTGTACGATCGATCCAGTCCCGTCCTTGTGCTGCGTCGGTGTCGGCCGCCATGGTGGTCTCCGTCAGCTCGTGCATGGCGCGTCCAACGCAACCTCGAATGGGCTGATCAGGCCCGAGGGACGGCAAAAGCCTCGATCGCCTTCCCGCAATGGCTGCGCCTGCTTTTTTCCCCTGCCGCGAAATGGCGGCATTCCTCGCGGGAGACAAAAAAGCAGGCTATCGCCGTCTTCCGCTGGCGCTGCGGGCCTGAAGGCTGCGGGCCGATCGCTCCCCGGGCCAAGGATCGCCATCGAGGCTGCGATAGGCGCGGCCCGAGCAACAAACGGAGACCACCATGGCTACCATCGGCACCTTCACCACTTCGGACAACGGCTACGTCGGCTCGATCAAGACGCTGACGCTGAACATCAAGGCGAGGTTCGCCGCATCCGAGAAGGATAACGACAAGGCGCCCGACTACCGCATCTTCAACGGTGTGACCGAGTTCGGAGCGGCCTGGAAGAAAACCGCTCGCGACAGCGACCGCGAATACCTCTCGGTCAAGCTCGACGACCCGAGCTTCCCGGCCCCGATCTACGCCTCGCTGGTGAAGGTCGAAGGCGACGAGGGCTTCACCCTGATCTGGTCCCGCCGCAACGGCGACTGATCCCTCGGGATCATCGGCCCCGCTTCTCCGGAGGCGGGGCCTTTTGCGTTTCTTGCGCCGCTTTGGAAGGAAGCAGAAGCGCATTTTCCTTTGAAGAAATTGCTAAGGGCTCCGCCCTCGCGCGGGCAAGGGTGAAGCACGATTCCGTGCCGGCCGGAGCGGTATCCCCGGTCTTCCGCGCAAAGATATTCAATGACGACGATGTCGTCGGGCGCGTGCAGACGCGCGCTGTTGGCGCGCCCTTGTCAGGCGGGTGATCCCCCTCCGCTCCGGCCGCCCTTGCCCTTGCTACCCCAGGTCTCGCCGACGGGCAGGGTTGCAGCGCAGCGCTGCGCTTCAACCTCAGCCCATAGGAGAACGACCATGAACATGATGACCTTGTCTCAGAATGAACAGCCTGCTTCCGGCGGCTTCCGCGTGGATGTATCGCGCGGCTAGCGGATTGGCCGCGTGTCGTCCGAGTGGTTTGCGCGACCGGATGACGAGCGGTATCTGAACCTGCCGGAACTCTATGAATCGGTGCGAGGCCGGGCCGAGCGCGCGCAAGCGCGAACGGTGGAAAGCCGAACCATCCGGGTGGAGGCGAGCCGGGACAATGCCGAGCGGCTGGCCCTGACAGTGCCGGGACGCGAGGAGCCGGTAGCGCCGACCCATTGGAGCTTCGGCCAGTTGTGTACGCTGGTCGGTGCGCCGACATCCTATCTGCGGCAGCTTCCCGCAGCCCTATCCGCGATCAACCTGCAACACGGCTTGCTGTCGCATCGCGCCGAGCTCGTGAAGACTTTGGAGACCAACAGCGGACGCGTCGAGCTTCGTGCTGTTACCGGGCCGGATTACGGCCGTATCTGGGATCATGAACTAGTCGCAGCCGTCATGAAGATCGCGGGCAATGGCACCGGTGACACGCGGTGGAAAGTCCCCGGCGTGATGGACTGGTCAACCATGACCCACAATCCCTTTGTGGACGTGACCAAGGACACGACCACGCTCTATGCCAGTGACCGGGATGTGTTCCTGTTTCTGGTCGACGACACCAACCCGATCGAAGCGGGGCGTCTGGCGGATGGATCACCGGATTTGTATTTCCGGGGTTTCTATTGCTGGAACAGCGAAGTTGGTAGCAAGACGCTCGGAATTGCGAGCTTCTATCTTCGCGCCGTCTGCATGAACCGCAATCTCTGGGGCGTAGAGAATTTCGAGGAGATCACCATCAGGCATTCTAAATTCGCCGCGCAACGCTTTGCGCATGAAGCCGCTCCCGCATTGACGAGCTTTGCCAATTCCTCACCCGCGCCATTCATCGCCGGCATCAAGGCTGCAAGGGAACGGATCGTTGCCCGCACGGACGAGGACCGGGAGACCTTCCTCCGCAAAGGCGGGTTTTCCAAATCGGAGAGCGCGAAGATCGTCGAGACCGTTCTGGGTGAAGAAAATCGCAAGCCGGAAAGCATCTTTGATTTCGTGCAGGGCATCACCGCATTTGCTCGCGGAAAGGGCTCATCAGGACACACGCCTTGAGCTGGAGGGCAAAGCAAAGCGCTTGATGGAGCGTGCAGTCTAAAGACACAGGCCGCGTAACCGGAGGTCGGTTGCGCGGCCTTGCGTCCAGGTCTGGTGCACCGCCGCCGCTCCGGCAAGCCGGATCGACGGCGGTGACGCGTATCCGCGTCCGGCGCTCGCCGGGCCTTCGGCCCGGCTCGCAAGAGTCGAGGGTTACGATGACTTAGAATGACTTGCGACCCGATCATTTCCGCTTGGCTGGCTTTGATCGGTCGCTTCGCGCCTCCTCGTCGGGGATCACCAGATCAACGTGACTGACACCTAACGTGCTGGCGAGCTCAAAAATGGTTACGACAGTCGGATTACGGCGGCCGCGCTCCAGGTCACTAATATACTGCTGGGTGAAGCCGGACATTTCGGCGAATTTCTCCTGCGTGAAGCGCTTCTGCTTCCGCAGTTTTGCGAAATTCCGGCCGACCAACTTGCGCATGTCCATCAGCGCAAGTTGCGTCTTTACATACTATGAGGTTTATCTCCTATAGTATGTAATTGCTGCCGCTCGCTCGCTGGTCGGTAACCCGGAATGGGGCTAAAATGAGAATGTTGGACAATCTCGACCGGTCTGAGAGGTTAGAATCATTCGCAGTTTGCTAGGATGCTCATGACGAAGCCCCAGCTAGATCCTGACGTCGCGGATGTTGCGCCGAACGAGGCGAATCTGACCGCCTATGACGAACAGCATGTGGTGACGTACATTCGCCTTATGCAGGCGGAGGGTCAGGGAGCGGACTGGCGGGAGGTCGCTCGAATCGTCTTGCACATCGATCCGGAGCGAGAGCCGGATCGTGCGCGGACCGCATATCAGAGTCATCTCTCGCGCGCCAAATGGGTGACTGAGCAGGGCCGTCTATTACGCGGCACCGGATCGAAATAGAAGAAAATCGCCGACTGGCGACCTGCAGGCAGAACGTTTTTCTTTGGCTAACCGGTGGTCATTCTGGTGCACCACGTGGTGCCAAACTAGGGACTTCCTACAACTCAATCGTTTATAATTATTGCGCCGCAATCCTTGTTAGCTGCATGCAATGGGGCGGAAGCAATGCCTGAGTTCGACTGGCGATCGCCGGATTCTTACAAGAGCCTACAAGACGCCGAAATCACCGACATCGCCTGGGAATGTCTTCGTCGTAACGCGGACTATCGCCGCGACTTTGAGGCGATGATTGCCAACAGTCCCGATGGCCAAGTGACACCAGAATTCAGGAGAAGGTGGGGCCTCTGCTTTCGCCCATGACCCGCGGAGGTCCTTCGACGAGCAGACGATCTTTTGGGCGCCTGAGGTTCTAGCGGCGGTCGTTCCGGTCAAGTTGGTCTCGGCCGCCGATCGCGGTTCAGCGTCTCAACCGCTGCTCGACCTCGCAACAGGTCAGGTGCGGCGCGCCGCCGACGGCTGGCACGCCGTGCTGCGCATCGGTGCGGTAGATCACCGTATCTGGTCCAAGGAGCCGCCGCAGCTCGGCGCGTCGTACACAGCCGAATTGCCGTTTGATGGCGATTTCGACGCGCGTGCGTATGCAGCCCGCCGGCTGTGGCGCGCGATGAATGGACGCGTGCCAGGTCCTGCCTTTCACCAATTATCTAAACAGCGGCGCGAACGTCTGAGCGCCGCGATCCGTGCGCTCGATGCTCACAGCACCGGCGGAAGTTATCGCGTTATCGCCGAAGCGCTGTTCGGCAAAAAGCGAATCCCCGATCGTGCCTGGAAGACGCATGATCTGCGCAATCGGACGGTCCGCCTGGTGCAAGGCGGCCTCGCGTTGATGCGCGGTGGTTACCGCAAACTTCTGCGGCCCGGGCGCAGGGACGAATAGCCCTTCCGCTTAGGGGGTATCGAAAATCGTCCCCTCAAACTTCGGCATCCCCCTCCGACATCGCGCTTCTCCATGATGACCGCACACGCGCCAGCACCGCCTTGCGTGGTGCGCTGTCCTCTTGGAGTTTTCAAATGCCCGATCCGATGGCCGGTCTTCCCCCGCGATTCCTGCGTACACCTGAGGCCGCGCGTTACTTTGGCCTGTCCGGTCGCACGTTGGAGAAGCACCGCACGTACGGCACGGGACCAATATATCGGAAGATTGGCGGACGGGTCGTTTACGCCGTTGATGATCTGAAAGCGTGGGCCGACCGCGGCGCCAAGACCTCGACCTCTGACCCCGGCAAGGGAACGGTGTTGCCGGCCAAGAAGCATCCCGCGCTGCGCCCGTATGCGGGCCAGGAACGTCGCTGATTGCCGCGTGAGCAGTGACCATGCGGCGCAAGCACCGTTCCGAGCGCGATCAGCTTGAGCTCTTCCGGGCGTTGCCCGGCGATCTCGCGCCCCGCGACGCGCAGGATCTGATGGCCTATCCGTTCTTCTCCCTTGCAAAGACGAAACGTGTGGTGCCGATCGATTTTCGTGCCGGTGCGATCGCAATTCGTGTCGAAGCCGTGCCGGAACACGGCATGGCGACCATCTGGGATGCAGACGTTCTGATCTGGGCCGCGTCCCAGATCGTCGAAGCGCGTGACGCAGGCTTGAAGACCTCGCGCCTGATGGCTGCAACGCCATACGAGATCTTGACGTTCGTCGGCCGTGGCACCAGCGCACGCGACTATGATCGGCTCAAGGCCGGCCTCGACAGGCTTCAGTCAACAACCGTGCTGACATCGATCCGTCAGCCAGCAGAACGACGGCGACACCGCTTCTCCTGGATCAACGAATGGAAAGAGACGGCCGATGCAAACGGTCGGCCAT
The DNA here is from genome assembly GCF_059512365.1 of Bradyrhizobium sp. Ses1. Classification (NCBI taxonomy): domain Bacteria; kingdom Pseudomonadati; phylum Pseudomonadota; class Alphaproteobacteria; order Hyphomicrobiales; family Nitrobacteraceae; genus Bradyrhizobium; species Bradyrhizobium sp. Ses1. The sequence continues at coordinate 83,832 of NZ_JCAMOQ010000034.1, read as the reverse complement.
TTGGGATCGAGCTGATCCTGCCGGATTGGTTCTATGCCGGCGTCATCGATGACGCGCTCGTGCTGACGATCGATCGCGCGTATTTCGAGCTCACGGGCGGGCTTGAGCGGTGGCTCTACCGCGTCGTGCGCAAGCACGGTGGACGCCAAGATGGCGGCTGGAGCTTCGACCTTGTGCACCTCCATGCCAAGTCCGGCATCATCTCGCCGCTTAAGCATTTTGCTTACGACGTCCGCCAGATCGTCCAGCGCCAGACATTGCCCGGCTATCAGCTCGTGCTCACGCGAGACCGGAACGGCAGCGAGCGATTGAATTTCGCACCTACGCCTGTTGATCCCTTAACGGCCCGCTTGCGCCGTCGCGGTCTCGTTCCAAATTCGGAGGACAACCTGTGAATCAGCTCGTGCCATCGAGGACCGCAACCCTCGTGCTATCGGGGACCCGATCCTCGTGCTATCGGGGACCGGAATCGGACTTAAGAGCTCGTTTCTCCGCGCTTTCCAGCCGCTCTAACTTTACTAACCAGAAATCCTTCGGATTTCTTCTAACGGAGCAGGCCAAAAGCCACGTTGGCGGCGCTCGGCAACGGCAGCCCGACAGTCCAGCCTGCCTTTCCAGGCCATACGCACTCTCCACCGAGTCCCAAGCTCACGGTTGCCAACTCCAGCGTCAGGGTGCCGCCGTATGAGCGATCTCACGGAAGTGGAAGTGTTGTGGATCGAAAAGCGCATAGAAAACCGCATTCGGTTCGGCCGCGTTGTCGAGGAACGCAAGATCGATCGCCACCGGCGTGTCCTGTCATTTGCGCCCGGCAGCATCTTTGCCTTCGTCCGTTGGACCTCCAACGACTTTGGGACAATCATTTCGCGCGTGGACATTTTGCGCGCGGTTGCGCCAGGACAGCGCTGCTCGACCGTGCCTTACGTGAAGCCCGGCGGAGAGATTTTGCTGCGGCTGTCAGGCTGGCCGAAGGTCGAGCGCGTGCTGCAAATAATCGATGCCGTTGAGGCGCTCGGCATCGATCCAGCTGATGTTGCGCCTGATCATTGGCATCACATTCATAACCGCCTGTCCGTCAACGAAAACCCGCGTCCGTATACGAGAGCGCGCCACCAGGCTTGGCTTCACCGTCAGAGGATAATGCGATGACCGGCCGCATGAAGACGCTGACTGCGACGTTTGGGGCGGCTGCTGCGCTCGTCGCGACACTCGCTCTGGAGCCGGTTCCGCTCTACATTTGGAATATTTCGGCGAGCGTGCCAATCGGCCTCTATAGCTTGCGACCGGTGGAGCGCTTCCATGACACCGAGCTGGTCGCCGTTCAGCCGCCGGAGCCGCTCGCGACCTTTCTCGACCTTAATGGCTATTTGCCCATTGGTGTCCCCATGCTGAAGCGCGTGCTCGCCCTTCCGGGGCAGAGTGTTTGCAGAACCGGCCTCACGATTTCGGTCGACGAGATTGCAATGGGCGAGGCGCGGGACCGCGACGGACGCGGCCGGCCGCTGCCGAAATGGCAGGGCTGCCGCGTCGTCGGCGACGGCGAGCTGTTCCTAATGAACTGGCAGTCCGACGACTCGCTGGATGGCCGATATTTTGGATTCTTGCCTGCGTCGGCAGTGATCGGGCGTGCGCTGCCTGTGTGGACGTGGGAGGAGTGATCGTGCGTGTTCCATGTTCTTACCCCGCCATTCCTCTGTTCGATCGATCGCGGGACCATTCCTCCGTCTCGACCAACGCTTCCAGGGCCGACGCGCGCCGCGGCAGTCCAGGGCGGCCGCATGGCCGGCGCGAAGCGGCTTTACCCTGGACGGGCGCGAGCACGACGGCATGCTTGGCTCGGTCGGGCGTGCGTGTTTGGGCTGTCGTGTGGCTGCTGCTTATTTTCGCTGCGTCGGAGAGTGCTGCTCTAGCCCAGAGTGAATCGGGGTTAGCTCAGGCGGTTGCTCAGGCAAGCAACCCGTTTGCAGCTTTCGTCGACGAAGCCTCGGAGCGCTTCGCAATTCCGATGAACTGGATCGGTTCGGTCATCAACGTCGAAAGCGCTGAAGACCGGCACGCCAAGTCGCCCAAAGGCGCAATGGGCCTGATGCAAATCATGCCGGCGACTTGGGCGGAACTTCGCGAGCGCTGCAATCTCGGGAACGATCCCTACGAGCCGCACGACAACATTCTGGCCGGCACGGCGTACTTGCGCGAACTGCTCGACCGGTATGGCTCGCCTGGCGTGTTTGCCGCGTACAACGCGGGACCATCTCGCTATGAAGAGCATCTCGCAGGTGGCTCTTTGCCAGAGGAGACGCGAGCATACGTCGCAAAGCTTGCAAATCTGCTTGCCATTGAACTGCCGCCAAGGTGGACGTCCAGCGGACAGTCATCAGCAGCTGCGACGCTATTCGTCACGCGGTCCGATCGAATGAAAACGCGCGATCGGTTGCTGGCGCTCATGCCGTCAAGCGGTGCCACGACCGTAATCTCGGCGCCCGATGTTTCGCCCATGGTCCCCGGCCTAGTGGCGTGTTCGTTCCTCGATCAGATTCGGGATTATCGCAATGACCAAGTGTGCGGGTTCGCAAGCTGATGGCGTATGGGCGATGCCTTCGGCCCGCGCTCTACTCGTCGCTTCGCTCCTCACCGAGCCACCCTACGGTGTCTCGGCCCTTCGGGTAACGATCGCTATCGCAAGCGCTCGGAAGCAGTTGGGGCTTCGCGAGTTGGGTGCCAAGTCGCGGTGGCTCTTTCGGGAACCGGCGGCCGGGAGACCACGACACCACGACGGTATGCGTCCACCTGCTGCAGGTTAGTCAGGTCTTGACATGATTGTTCGATCTCCAGGCCCAGGGCAGCAGTTCGTCGAGTCGGTTGATGGCGTGGCCGTGCACCATTCGAGTGAGCACGTCACGCAGGTACTCGTAGGGTTCAACATCGTTGAGTTTGCAAGTTTCGATCAGCGAGCAGAGAACCGCCCATCTGTCGCCGCCGCCATCGCTGCCCGCAAACAGGTGGTTCTTACGGCCGAGCGCCACGGGTCGGATAGCGCGTTCGACTGGATTTGTGTCGAGTTCAATGCGACCGTCCTGCAGGAAGCGCGTCAATCCCTCCCAACGCGAGAGGGCATACCGGATCGCCTCAGCAAGTGTGCTTGTTGCGGGCAGGCGTGGAAGGTGCGCTTCGAGCCAGGAATGAAGTGCCTCTACGATCGGTTTCGAGAAGGAGCGCCGCTCAGCGAGTCGATAGGCAGGAGATTTTCCGCGGACCCGCGCATCAATTGCATAGAGTTCTCCGATCCGACGCAAGGCCTCCGCCGCAACAGGCGATCCGGTAGCTTCGACGATCTCGTAAAACTTGCGTCTCGTGTGCGCCCAGCACGCAGCAAGTACGACGTCACCATTGCTGGTCAAATGTTCGAAGCCAGCATAGCCGTCAACGTGCAGGACCCCTTTGAACTGCGTAAGATGGGATACAGGACGCTGCGCCCTGCGATCCGGCTCGAACAGATACACTGCCGCCGGCGGCTCTGGTCCGCTCCAGGGTCTTTGCTCCCGGACGTACACCCACAGTCGTCCGGTTTTTGTTCGCCCGCGGCCAGGATCGAGCACCGGAACCGGTGTGTCGTCGGCGAACAGATGACCGGAGGCAAACACGTTTTTGCACAGTCGCTCGTGCAGAGCTTCCAGCCACCAGCACGCGCCGCCAACCCATCCGGCCAGCGTCGAACGACAGAGATCAACACCGTGTCGAGCGAAGATCTGCGACTGTCTGTAGAGCGGGGTGTGATCGCAGTACTTGCTGACCAGCACGTGGGCGAGCAGGGCTGTTGTTGCCAATCCGCCAGCGATCGGTCTCTCCGGCGCCGTAGCTTGCACGACCTTGTTGCAGGTACGGCAGGCATATTTCGGGCGTGTGATCCGCACTACGCGAAGCTGAGCCGGCACCCAGTCCAGCATCTCGCTGACACTCTCGCCAATCGCATGCAGAGGGCCGCCGCAGCACCCGCAGCTTTCACAATCGACATGGAGCACCACGTCTTCGCGCGGCAGATGCTCGGGCAGTGGTTTGCGCTTCGGACGCGGATTCGGAGGTCGCGGGACGGCAGTCGCCGAACTCTGATCGGCCTCGACGGCGGCAACATCGACGCCAAGATCTTCAAGCCCAAGGGCGAGTTGACCAGCATCGAGGCGCTCGGAACGACGCCCATATTGTGCTCGTTGAAGCTGTTTGATGATCGACTGGAGACGCTCGATCTCGCTGTCTCGATGCTGGACAGTCTCTGCAATATCCCGCACCAAACGATGAAGAAGCGTTGTGTCCGATGGCAAGTTATTGAGATCGAGCTGCATGTCCGAATCTACTCGAACATGCCGATTCGAGGAAGCAACTTCGCTATACTCTATGCGGGTTTCTGTGATTTCTTAGCCTGCGATTGCAGGTCGCCATCGACGCTCCGGCGTGCGCCAATCGATGCCTTCGATCAACATCGCAAGCTGCGCTGGAGACAACGTCACGGTGCCGCCAGGATCGGTCATTCTCGGCCAGATGAAGCCACCTTGATCGATGCGCTTGGTGAACAGGCAGAGCCCATTGCCATCCCAAAACAGGATCTTCAGTCTGCTCGCATTCCGGCCACGGAAGGCGAACAGGTGGCCAGAGAACGGGTCCTTCTTGAGGTGTTCCTGGATCAGGGTAGCGAGCCCATCAAGGCCCTTGCGCATGTCGGTATAGCCCAAAGCCAGGTGCACTTTCACGCCGGCCGGCACGATCATCATCATGCCGTCACCTGTTCGGCAACATGTCGCCGCACCGCATCCGGATCGCAGCCGATCGGTGCGAACACGCGGCGCCCATCGTCCAATTCGATAACCTTCATGCCGTCGGGCGGCTGCAACAGATCGTTCAGGACGAGCGTTGCGGATTGCGCTCCTGCGACCGTCACAGCCGCCAAGTTCGCCCGCCCTCGCTTGCTGAACCCGAACTGTACCCGCCACCGGAACAACATGCTGGTGACGATGTCGTGGCGCCGGCAAACCTCTGCGGCGGTGGCGCCGGGGAGCTCGGACTCGGTCACGATCGCGACCTTTTCCTCGTCACTGAAGCGACGTCGGACGGCGCGTCCGTCGTTCGGCGGATCGACAGTTGGTGCATCTGTCAAGCGGCTCCCGACGCGAGACCCCTTAGCAGCGCTGCTAGCACCAATGCTTATTAGTGGGCGGGCGCTCGGATGAAGTTGCGCACGCCAGTCGATTTCGACCTCGTTGGCGTCGATCAAATCGCGCCATCGCCTCAGGCTGTGCTGCGATATGCCATGTGCCTTGGCATACGCTTGCATGCTCAGACCGCACCATCTCATTGCTTCAACGTGCATCGCCCAGAACGCTTGCACGGCTCTGCAGCGGAGGTCCTTCGATACTGGAGCCCGCGTCTTCCGGAGTCGCTCCCGACGTTCTTCCCGATGCAATTCCGTTCGTATTTTCAGAGCTTCGGCGTCAATCAGATGCCGCAGCCACCGATCAAATGTACCGCCACTGAGACGATGCTGACGACAATATTTGCGCTTGCTGAGACCGCTTCGTCGCCAGGCTTCAACGTGTACCGACCAAAAAGAGCGACGCGCTTCGTTCTTGAAATATTCCGTACCCACCGGAGATCCTCCCTTGCAGCAAGGAACCCGATATGGAACGCCAACGCACTCTCGGGAAGTCGTGCAAGATTCCGACGCTTACCCACGACGGCAGGACGGCGAGATAAAAGAGGCTCGCCGGTCGAACCGCAAGCCATTGGGATGGCTTGGGTTCTACCGTGCCGGTCGGTCGGGGCGCGTGCCGCGCCTAATGTTTTTGCCAATGAATTCAACAGTGTTTTCGGCACTGGCTGCGATTTCATGTCCGCGGAGCCGTTGCCGTGAGCGTGGGCGACAGCGATTTGCGCATCCGGCCTGGCCGCATCCGCGGCACGCGAGCGCCAAAGCCCAAGAGCTTCATCAACCAGGTGCTGCGTGCGGTGAAGAAGGCCGGTCACAGCCCCTCGCATGCGGCTGCGGGTGGGCGCTCCTCCAGCTATGGGCGCTCGACCTTCGGGCGCGGCCGGATCAGCTTTAGCCGCAACCGCCTGTTCAGCCCGGCCCGCCGCGTAGTGGTGAAGGCGCGCGTCGTTCGTCACCAGGGACGATCCTTCCGTTCCGCGCCGCTGACCGCCCATCTTTCCTATCTGAAGCGTGACGGCGTCACCCGTAACAGTGAGAAGGCGGTGATGTTCGATGCCGGCAGTGACCGCACTGACGACGCAGGCTTCGCGGATCGCTGACGGGACGACCGGCATCATTTCCGTGTCATCGTCTCACCCGAGGATGCCGCTGAGATGACCGACCTCAGAGCCTTCACGCGCGATCTCGCCAGGCAAATGGAAGTCGATCTCGGTACTCGGCTCGATTGGGTCGCCGTCGATCACTGGAACACGGACAACCCTCACGTCCACCTCCTCGTTCGGGGCGTAGATGAGGAAGGGGCGGACCTCGTGATCTCCCGCGACTACATCAGCCAGGGACTGCGCTCACGCGCCGAGCAACTGGTCGCCATCGAACTGGGTCCAAAGCCGGAGCACGAGATCCGCAATTCACTGGAGAGGGAAGTCACGGCGGAGCGATGGACGCGGGTAGATCGAGAGATCCGGCTGGCAGCAGATGAGACCGGCTATATCGACCTTCGCCCAGAGAATCCCGGCAAGTCTGATCCCGAGATCCGGCGCCTGATGGTCGGTCGCCTTCAACATCTGGAGAAGATGGGCCTTGCCGCGTCCGCTGCGCCGGGGGAATGGATGGTTGGGCTCGAGTCCGAGCGGAGCTTGCGCGACCTTGGTATGCGCGGCGACATCATCAAGACCATGCACCGCGCCTTTACCGAACGTGGGGAAGCGCGCTGCGTCGCCGACTCCGTCTTCGAAGGCGGACAGCCGTCGTCCGAGATTATCGGACGGCTGGTCGACCAGGGATTGCATGACGAACTGACTGGCGAGGCCTACGCCCTGATCGACGGAACAGACGGACGCGCGCACCACGTGCGCTTCCGCGGGCTTGAGGCTTTCGACCACGCACCGCCGATCGGCGGAATCGTCGAAGCGGCCGCGACATCGTCATCGGCGCCGATACGATCGTCCGCACCGGTACCGGCGATATCCGCGTGAATGCGGGCCGCGATATCGAGCTCAAGTCCAACACATCGGTGATCTACACCGCGGGAATGAAGACGCCGACCGCGGCGGGCTTCGTTGTCGGCTCCAAGCTCGGCGACTACCCGACCGCCGGTGGCGACATCATTCTGACCGCAGGGCGTGACATCACCGCTCCGGTGGTCAAACAGAGCACGGCGGCCTGGCTATTCCACTACGGCGAGACCAACTGGACCGGCGATCCAGCGGCGTCGACGGTCAAGGACCAGGCGAGCTGGTCGATCATGTTTGCCAATTTCGAGTCCGGCGTCGGCCCGCTCGGTGGCGGTGATGTGCGGGTGCGCGCGGGTCGCGACAGCAAGGACCTCTCGGTCGCCATTCCGACGACCGGGCACCTCACCACGCCGACGACGCCTCAGGACCAGGCCGGGCCGGTCGCCCGGGCCGAAGACCTCGTCGTCCGTGGCGGCGGCAATCTGGACATCGAGACCGGGCGCGATCTTCTCGGCGGCGTCTACATGCTCGGCCGCGGCCATGCCGCGCTGAATGCCGGCAACCGCATCGCCGCGAGCGGCGCACTCGGGCGGGAGCGGACCAGCTTCTCCAGTTCGCCGTACTATCGGGATGCGCCGGTCGCCATGCTGATCGGGCTGATGGATGCGACCGCCAGCGTCACCGCGGTCGGCGATATCACCATCGAAGGCATCTACGATCCGATGTTGATTGGGCAAGTGGACGCCAATCTTACGGCAAACAAGCGCGGATCGGCCTTCGTCAGCTTCTCCGATCGTGCTGCGGTCGATGCGAGTTCGACCTCGGGCAACGTCGCATATCAGGGAAACATTTTGAGAGCGGCGGATCTGAGCCTCGGAGGGGCCTATGAGGTTCGACTTGGTGCGACCAGCGAAAACAATCCGAGGGCTCGGCTTGATTCCAAGCTGAATCTTCTGCCGCCGACGCTACGCCTGACCTCGCTTCAGAGCGATGTTTCAGTCGAGTCCAAGCTGGCTCTACCACTGGTGTTGGCGTCCAGCGCATCGGGAACGCTGGAGCTGTTGGCTGACAACGACATCCTTGTCTCCGAGCAGCAGATCCGGATGGAGGATATTGCCGCACAATATCGTCGCGGTCCGCTCACGCCCTTTGCGATCGATCGCAATACGTTCCTTCAACTCGGAGTCGGAGACGCGCTTCCGCAGCCGGTCGGCGCGAACACCAACTGGGAGCGTGGCTTCGTTCCGCTTCATGCCGCGGATCCCGACCCCGTGAGGCTGTACGCCCTGAACGGCACGATCGGCACCACTCCTTCGCAACCTTCCTTCACCTGGAAGCTCACCGTACCGAGGCCGGTCGATGTCTATGCCGGCGAGGACATCCTCTACGGAGCGGTGATTGCGCAGCACAACAATGCCTCGCAGGTGTCAAGCGTCATCGCCGGACGAGACATCATCCGACCGCAGATCGCTTTCCTCGGCGAAGGTGCGCTGTGGGTCGAAGCCGGCCGCAATCTCACCTTCGTTGCCGGTGAGGGCATTTTGTCCCGCGGCGGCATTATGAGCACCGGCAATGTGCTGGTCGCCAATTTCGGCGAAGCCCGTAAGGGCACCGATATCGACACCCCCAATCTGGCGCTTCCCGATAAGGGCGGCGACATCAACATGATCGCTGGCACCGCCGGCGGTGCGGACTATGCCGGCTTCGCCGATCTTTATCTCGATCCTCGTAACGCCTCCGATCCAGCCTTCCCGCTGTCTTACCCGGCCAATGCGGGCAAGGTAGTGCGGACCTACGAGAAGGAACTGGGTGAGTTCCTCAAGGGCCTCAGCTACGAAGACCGGCCGGCCAGCGAACGGCGTGCGCTGTTCGCCGCGCTGCCAAGCTCACCCAGCAGGCGTTCCTGCAGAAAGTGCTGTTCGCCGAGTTGAAGGAGACCGGCATCGACTACAACGGCGCCGACAGCCTTCGATTCAAGCAGTACACCCGCGGCTATTCGGCGATCGACAGGCTGTTTCGGGCCTCGCCCACACAGGTGAGCGGCGGTTGGGGCGATGTGATGGTGCGGGGTGGCATCGTGCAGACCCAGTCCGGCGGCAATATCAGCATCATGGCGCCTTACGGCACGGTCACCGTAGGCTATCACAGCGAGGACGCCAAGAATTATGGTCAGGGCGGCATCATCACCCGCCGTGGCGGCGACGTCCGCATCATGGCCGACGATAGCATTGATTTTTACGTCTCCCGTGTGTTCACGCTGCAGGGTGGCGATCTGACGATGTGGACCTCGAACGGCAATATCAGCGCCGGCGCTGGCGCCAAGACATCGGTCTTCAACATTCCGCTGCAGTTCACGATGGACAACGACGGGCGCGTCTCTGTCGACGCCTTCGGCCTTTCGACCGGCGCCGGCATCGGCGTACTGGATGCGCTGCAGGCAAGCGGCGATGCGGCGGCGAAGCAGCCCACGTGGAATCCGCCGGCCGGCACATCGGGCGGCCCGCAACAGGACAGACCGGTGCGCAAGAAAAGCCGCATGGATCTCCTCGCCTTCCGCGGCGAGATCAATGCCGGCGATGCGGGCATTCGGGTGGTCGGCGACTTCAACATCGCGGCGCTGAGCATCCTCAATGCCGCCAACATCACGGTATCAGGGGCGACGACGGGGCTTCCAACGGTGCTGGCGCCGAACATCGCCGGCCTGACCGAAGCCTCCAACGTGGCCGGCTCCGCCGCGCAAACGGCGACGCTGCCAACAGCATCGCGCGACGGCGATCGGCCTTCGATCATCATCGTCGAATTCCTCGGCTTCGGCGGCGGCGACGGCGGTCCTGAAAACGAAGAGCAGCCGGGCCGCAAGAACAGGCAGAGCTACGACACCAACAGCGTGTTTCAGGTGGTCGGAAACGGCACTTTGACGCCCGAACAGGCGCAGGCCCTCACCGACGAGGAGAAACGGAACTCCGCTCGCTGATTGAGCAGTCAGGTCTGCGGGCCCCCGGCAGATCATCGCCGCGGCGGCGACTCGGTAGGGGCGCCTGTCGTCTTGGGCTTTCGCGGAGATCGGATGTTGCGCCTCCGGGATTTGCACCTATTCGCACACACATTTTGCGGCGAGGAATTGCGTGCGAAAAGGCGGGCTTTGACGGGGTATCAGGAGGCGACCTCGCGAGTTAGGCTGCCCGTCGGTACGAAAAAAGGGCTTCCAAAACAGTGGGTTTAGCGATGTAGCGGACCCCCGCTACCATGCGGCACGATTTTGTACGCCAAACTACGATTTCCCGCGATTTTGTACTCCCGCCGATAGCGGTTGGCTGTGCGAATTGTGAAGCCTGTGAAGGGGGCAGCCTGTTCTCCCGCTGGCTAGCACGCGTCAGTAAGGGCGGGACCGCATCATTCACCGGAACGTCGAGCCGGCTCTACGTTCGGACGGAAGCTCGCCAGCAATCCTTTCAGCGCCTCTTGCTAGCGAGCGACCAAGCACGACATTGCGCTCTCGGCCGTGCGCAACGCGCGATGGCTTCGCCGATGTCAGGGGCCGCCCACTGCCACAACGATTACCCTGCCCTTCAGCGATCTTTCATTGCCAAGTCCTTATCGTCCCTGTTCAGATCTTTGTCGTCGGCGAGCCCGAGCGTCCCGGAGTCGTCATGCACCAGGTCGCGATCCTTGCCTTCGGTCTTGTCGGCATCATTGACGACGGCCTAGCGCATCTGCGCCGGTTGATGCTTGGAATTCAGCTCCACGATCATGAATCGTGAGTCTGACTCCAACTCTCTCCGCCATAGATTTTGATTCTTTTGATGTTTCCGTATTTTTGACTCGCCGCGTCAGTCCCGAAAATGCGTGCCATTTCTTTTGTCTCTTATCTTGACGCCGGGAGATACAGCGCACCGGGGCAACTTCCGGCTTAGGAGCGGAGAGGGGGCTCAAGCTCTCGTCATCGAATGCCACACGATCTCGTCTGACCTATGCCGGGGCTGATCGAAAAGCCAGCCCGGCCCGGGAGTTCAATCAGCATCTTCCGCGATGCGCTACGCGCAGACGGTTCGAAGAAGCGCCAGACGCCGTAGGCGAGCGCGAATGCGCCGACAACGACGCGCAAGTGATCCGTCGCAACAGATGGTCAGTCGGGATCATCTCGTCGAGGGTCAAACTCAGAAGAGAGCTGCCCTCCGATCTCGGTCCTGCCGCCCCCTCCTGCCACCTCTTCAGCAGGAATCATTATTCGCTCGGCGCCTCAAGCCCTTTCGCTAGCATCGGCTAGAAGCAGACATCGACCGGCCATTTGATCAACTCGTCGGCGATCCGCCATAAGCAATGGCAATGATGATCGGAGCCTTCGCAGGCTTCTGGATTCTGAAGCAGGAAAAATTTAGCCTCGGGAGATTGCGACGATGTGATAGCAATTCATCTGTCACTTGGTGTCGATGAATAAGATTAAACCTCATGCACAAAAGGCGGATGCGGGCCGAGTTCTAAAAATAATTTCGCGCGTCTTTGGAACGCGCAAAAGAAAAGCGCGTTAAGCCGCAAAATCCGCGAGATGTTCCGCGGTTTGGAAACTCCACAGGACCGGCTGAATACCGCGGCGACCTAGCCCGGTACACCCCGGCTCTCTCTCGTCGGAGGCGGGCGTCAACTGATTGACGGAGCCAAATCGATGGTCGACCCACCCACGATCACTATAGTTCTCCTGCATGGCGCATTCGCTGAGTCGTTGTCCAACTGGAAACCCGTCCTCGAACTATTGCTCACCAAGGGATACAAAGTGGTCGCGGCTCCGAACCCGTTGCGTGGAGTGAGTAGCGATGCCGCCTATATTTCTTCCATCCTCAAGACGATTGATGGCCCTATCATTCTAGTCGGTCATTCCTACGGCGGTGCGGTCATCACCAACGCGGCCAATGGCAACCAAAGCGTGAAGGCGCTGGTCTATGTGGCCGCCTTCGCGCCGGATGTAGGGGAGAGCGTGGCCACGCTGTTGCGCCGCTTTCCCGGCAGCACCGTCGAGGCGAACACGGCGGCCCCCATTCTGCTCGCGGACGGTAGCCGGGACCTGTACTTTCAACCTGACAAGTTCAGGGCACAGTATGCGGCTGACCTCTCGGAAACTGAAACGAAGCTGCTGGCCCTGACACAGCGCCCGATGGCGGAACGCGCCATGACGGAGGTGTCTGATGTTGCAGCCTGGAAAGCCATTCCGTCCTGGTTCATCTTTGGAACGAGGGACAACAGCATTCCGGCTAACCTGCTGGGATTTATGGCGGAACGCGCGGGATCGGAGAAGACCGTCACGATTGAAGGTGCCTCACACGCCGTCATGTTGTCGCACGCTGACGCCGTTGTGGAGCTAGTTGAACAGGCTGCATCGGCTGTTCGAGAAGGCGGCAGCACTGCTTCTCCGTAACAAGAGGGCTTCGGCCCCGTTCCGGCAGGCGCACACCTAGCCCAATATGCGCCATCTCCTGTTACAGGAGAACGCCATGAAGGTTTCGAACCACTCTCACCCGGGCCGCCCTCACATTGGTGGTCGCGCCTTCCGCAATTTTGATTGGTAGCTTGAGATCAACCACCCGTGCTGCAGGAGGGACATCGAAAGCCATGTCCTTCGTTAACATAATGCGTATTGTCGCCGGGATCGGTCCCACGTCGAATTCGAAGGGCATTCCGCGCCGGAATTCGCGCTCCTGCCCGATGATAAGCCCGAACGAGCGACCATCTATCAGTCGAAACCAATCCACCGAGTAGCGCCTTTGGCGGGTTACCGACTCCGGGCGGGTGATCTGTTGGCGACGACAGCGCGCGATTAAAGCAATTCCCGAGGTGCAAGCTGAAAAGTGCGACGTTACCACAGCAGAGTTGAATCTGGCAGCCTCGACGGTACACGATTTTTGTCCGTTCTTGGTGCTTTTTCCGGACGCAGCGAGAGCATTTATCCGGGGCAAGGATGCAACGAGGAGAGCGCGGTCATGACAATGCGATCTATCGTCGGCGCGGCCGTTACCGCTGTCGCCGTTGCCACAGCAATGCCCGTCGCTGCCCGCGGCGTCGGCGAACCGGTAACGCCGCACTTCCAAAAGGCTATACCCAATATTCTCGGCAAATCACCGGTCGCTGTGGCTATTGACTATAGGCCGGGCACCGCGTCGGCTTCCCATACCTACGCTGGATCGGCTCCTATGTTCGCCACCGTGCTGTCGGGAAATCCAGTCCCAGGTGAATGAGGGACCAGGCGGATACGCGTGGATCTCACGATCGCGATCGCCTGATGAACGCCTATAACTGCATGGCGATCAGCTTTCGGAATAGGCCGCAGGCTGCGCTTGGAAAGTAGATGCGCCAGTGGGGCACGGACTGCGACTGGCGAAAAGCCGAAGCCAAGTTCGGAGCCCTTCCGCAATTCACGACGATGATTGATGGACTAGACAATCACTTCACCCACGTCCGCTCGCGTCATTCGAACGCACTTCCGCTGATCAATAGACATGGATCGCCCGGCTCAGTATTCGAGCTGCTTAAAACTGTGGGCCCGCTTAGGATCGTAGGCGCTATGGCGGATGCGCGGAGGACGCAGTCGTCATGCCTTCGATTTCTGGCTTTGGCTTCGCCGGCAAGCCGAAGGGCACCGGTTCGGTCCCGATCGCATCGCAGGCGAATGTTTCGAACTGTCGAGATGTACAGACCAATTTGCAGGATGGCCTATGGGGCATCCGCACGCTCGCTATGATCAGGGTGCCCTCGAATGACAATCTTTTCACGCCTATGGATGCTTCTTGCGGTCGCATTGCTGCCCGCGATTGCGATCCAAGCGTACAATGAAGTTGAGCTGCGCCGCACGCGCCAGGTCGAAGTACAGAACCAGGCGCTCAACCTGGCTAAACTCGCCGCCAAAGAGCAGCAGCAGATCGTTCAGGGCATTCGGCAAGTGTTGATTGCGCTGTCGGAACTTCCGGCGATCAAGGCGAAGGACAGCAAAGCGTGCAATGTGGCCCTGGCAGGGATGAAATCGCGGTTTCCGGCATTCCTCACTTTCCTGGTTGCCGACCAGAATGGCCAACCTTTCTGCGACACCGACAGTGATCGTAGGCCGGTCAATGTCTCCGGGCGGCCCTACTTTGCGGAGGCGTTGAAGACCGGTGCGTTTACTGTGGGAGAATTCTCGACCGGTCTTTCAATTCACCGGAAGCTCATTCATTTTGTGCTGCCCTTCTATGGAGAGGACGGTCGAATAGGCGGGGTCGTTATCGCACCCCTCGGCCTTGATTGGCTTGCAGACTACATTGCACGGATGGATGTTCCAGCGGGAGCGGCGCTGGCGATCACGGATCGCAACGGCACGTACCTTGCCCGCTATCCCGATAACGGCAAGTTTGTTGGCAAGAAAGAACCGATTCTTGGCCACGGTCTCACGGCAGATTTGATTGACGTCGACGGCGTCGACAGAATTGTTGGTTTCTCCGGTCTCGGGCCCGATTCCGGAGGACTGCGCGTCAGTTTTGGCCTCGATAAGATGGGGGCCTTTGCCGAGATCCAGCGTCGCACGCGACACGACATCCTGCTAATCACCTTAAGTGCCATGATGGTGTTAGTTCTGACGCTGCTTGGGGCCCGGCAGTTCATTCATCGCCCGCTTGGTTTATTGCTCGATGCCGCCAACCAATGGCGGCTCGGCGACTACTCCCGCCGCGTGAACATCCGAGATAAGTCCGAAATCGCGCAGGTCGCCGACGCTTTCAATACCATGGTCGACGCGCTGGAACGTCGTGAGCGGGAATTGTCCGACGCGAAGGAGAGAGCGGAGGACGCCGCGGCCCGGCTCACGATGGTCTTCGAAAGCACGACCGACAGCGTCGTCATCATTGATCGCGATTGGCGCATCAGCTTCTTCAACCAAAGGGCTTGGACGCAGATCGCCGAAGGGCGAGAACTCATTGGCATGAACTTGCAGGAGGTCCTTTTGGATGCCTCCAACACGGAAGTCCTCAGCCAGTTTCGAAAAGCCATGTCGGGCCGCCGTCCGGTTTCGTTCGAAGTACACTGCCCTCGGCGTGGCCTCTGGTATGCAATCAACGCGTTCTCTTCGGGCGAGGGTCTCGCGATCTTCTTCCGAGATATCACGGAGGAGAAGCATGCTGAGGAAGCGCGCCAGCTCATTGAGGAGCAACTGCATCAGAGCCAGAAGATGGAGTCCGTCGGACAACTCACGGGCGGCGTTGCTCATGACTTCAACAACCTGCTTGCCGTCGTTTCGGGAAGCCTCGAGCTCATCGAGGGCGCGGCGGATGACGGCAATATCCGTCGGTTCGCCGCAACGGCGCGACGCGCGACTGATCGGGGAGCGAAGCTCACCGCACAGCTCCTCGCCTTCTCCCGCCGGCAAAAACTCAACCCCAAACTGGTCAACGCGAACGAGCTGATCTCTGAATTCGAGGGGCTCGTCCGTCAGGCGGTCGGAGGAGGATGCGAGGTCAGAATGCGAACCGACAAGCGGCTATGGCTGTGCCAGGTCGATCCATCCCTGCTGGAGACAGCCCTCCTCAATCTGGCGCTAAACGGTCGCGATGCGATGCCCGGTGGCGGCGTGCTCGAGATCGAGACGCGGAACGTCGTCCTCGATGAGGGAGCCGTAGCCGAGTGCCCGGCCGGACCATATGTGAGGCTGACCGTCGCCGACATAGGCCACGGGATGGCTCCCGAGATTCGGGATCGGATTTTCGAGCCCTTCTTTACGACCAAGGAAGTCGGCAAAGGCACCGGCCTCGGTCTTAGCATGGTCTATGGCTTTGTCCGGCAATCCAACGGGTATGTTACGGTCGACAGCGCGCCCAATGCCGGCACCACGATCGCGCTCTACCTGCCTAAAGCCACACAAGAGCCTCATGCCGAGCTGGAAACCGAGCAAACTCGAGCTGTGCGTGGAAGCTCAGAGCGAATTCTCTTGGTCGACGACGATGACGATCTGGTGGAAGTCACATCAGCAATGCTGACCACCTCCGGGTACCGGGTTCTCTGTGTCCACAATAGCACCGAAGCCATACGGATTCTCGAGAGCGGTCAGGAATTTGACCTACTCTTGAGCGATATCGTAATGCCGAATGGACCGAATGGTGTTGAGCTCGCACGCGAAGCGAAACGACGGAGCAGCGAGATCAAGATACTGCTTACTTCCGGCTACGCGGACGATGTGCTCGAACGTCACGCAGCGGTCGACGAGTTTCGACTTATTCATAAGCCGTTCCGCCTATCCGAACTAACTCAACGTGTGCGTTCTGTGCTGCAGGAAGACGACGGTTAGGCAGGGATGAAAATGACGGCGCGCCTATTTACCAGCTTGCAATCCGGAGGCAGTCCATGCGTGGACTGGAGCCATACAACGGTCAGGCCGCTGTCGTTCGACCCAGTCGAGCTTTTCCGCCGCGAACGACGTTGATGCTGAGGACCGCATGGAAACGGACCGACATGCTTCCATGGGTGCTATCGCGCCACCCAACAGCCGACGACCGTCCGCCCGCAGCCGCCGTTCACGCCGAGCAGCAAGCTGCATGTACCATGGTGAAAGGGCGTCGGTGCCAAGCCGAACTGTAAAGCGCGGGACGCGATGTCCATGTCCAACGCAAACTCGGGGAAGCGAAACGACCACTGCCAGACTGCGGCAAGTTAGCTTCGTTCAAAAAGCCGGGGCATCAAGCCGATACTAAACCGCATCTCGCTAATGGTTCGCTTTGACTACTGCCGAACGCAGTCGGCGCGCCAATCTATTCGAAGACGAAGCCTTGATCCTGACGGCAGACGAAATGCGTAACATGCGTATCCGCGCCCGCTGGGACGTGTATTCCCGACCTGCGTGGGAACCCCCGGCCGCCTTCACGCCTGTTTGCCGCCAGGCTCATAGTGAGCCGAATTCAAGCGGGCGCGGGGACTTCGCCTGCCGCTTCTACGTTGAGGATGATCTTCCCTTTCGGCGGCCGCAACCGGCCTTCCAGTATCATGTGAGCGTCTCGCGCACCGGCGAAAGGGAGAACCATACCGACATGGGTTTTCAGTTCACCGCGATCGATAAGGTCGGCAATGTTGCGCAACCGCTCGGTGGTCACCTCTACGAGAAAAAAAGCCGCGGTAACGCCGTGGTGTTTTGCGCGGGCTTGGTCAGGCTGGGACACCGCAGAAATCAGCTTGCCGCCCGGGCGAAGAACCTGAAATGAACGTGTTTGCGTCTCGCCTCCGACCAGATCGAGCACCGCGTCGGCATCCTTCACCGCATCTTCGAAAGGTTGGGCATGATAGTCCAATACCTTGTCCGCACCGAGAGACCGTACATATCCGATGTCTTTGGTCCCAGCGGTCGCGATGGAGCGCAGCCGAGCGCGACGAGCGAACTGAACCGCGTAGGTTCCGACGTTTCCTGCAGCTCCGTGGATGACTACCGTCTGACCCGCTTGGAGGTGCGCATGGTCGAATAGAGCCTGCCACGCCGTGACTGCGACAACGGGAACTGACGCCGCTTCCGCATAGGTCAGCGAGCTTGGCTTCTTCGCGAGCATCCCAGCAGAGGCCACCGCGTACTCTGCATAGGCGCCAAGGAACTGGCTATTTGTCACGCCGAAAACCTGCTCCCCAAGGGCGATATCGGAAACACCCGAGCCCAGAGCCGCGACTGTTCCGGACAGATCAGAGCCCAGCGTAAGCGGAAGAGGCTGCGGCAACGCGCTCTTGCCGGCCCTGATCCAGCCGTCCCAGGGACCAACTCCCGCAGCGTGAACTTCGATAAGGACTTCACCCGGGCCAGGAACCGGTCTGGGTATCTTCTCGAGAATCATCGCTTCCGGCGGTCCGAATTCGTGTACTCGCCACGCCAACATGGAGGGAGGAGCTAGGCCGTTGGTCGCATTGCCGACAGGAGTATTTGCCATGTTGGGCTCCTTGCTAGGACATGAGTCAGTTTCTGGTCCTCGCCGAGTTTCAAACACTGCGCCTGCGCTTGACCATTTCCTACAAGCCGCGAACATCCTACGAGGATGATCGGCTTCGCGGGCTTTATCGCGACTCTGAATTCTGGTCTGGTGTCGTCAATGGCTCGTCCGCGGCATCGACGATGAATACGGCCAAAAGGCTGGCAGGCTCGGTCGCGCTGGCATTTGCGCTGACCCTATGATGCGCTCCGGGTTCCTCGTGGAAGCTCTCGCCTGCCTGGTACACCTTGGCGGGCTCGTTCCCCACCACGCTTCGAATGGCGCCGGTGAGCACATAAGCGTAGATGAAGGCCGACTTGGCGTGGCTATGCGGCGCGGATTCCCCGCCGGGTGGATAGCTCACGACAACGGCGACCAAATTCTTACCGGGGATATTTGGAATCGCATGCTGAAAAACCGGCTTTACGGTTTCGTTCTCGTGTGCACCTGCAGCCGACACTTCGACCGCTACTAACATAAGTGCTGCACCAAATAGTGCCACTGCTGAGAAAGTTCGCATCACGTGCTCCCTAACAGGTTCGACTTTGTTTGGCCCTCCAGGTAACGGGCTGGGCAGTCGAAAGCGGAACGATTGCGCAGAAGAAGACAGTGTTCCCCACGAATGGAGGGTGCAGTGGATCATGTCAGCTGGGTGCTACTCACCCGAGATAGGGAGCAGCCCGATCGGAAACAGTACCAAGAGTGGCAACTGTCAATGTACCATAGAGGGAGTTGGCATCGATGTTCAGTTGCAGTGCTATCGGGTCAACTCCAATAGCCGACGACAATCCGCCGGCAGGCGCCGTTCATTGAGATTGGTCACGCCGAGCAATAATCCTTGCTGTCGGGAAGACTGCATGTACCACGGTGACAGCGGGGCGGGGGCCAAGCCGAACTGTAGGGCGCGCGAAGCGATGTCTACGTCTGACGCAAAATCGGGAAGGGACAGAATCACTACCAGACCGGCGGTTGCTTGCACCTTTACCGGGTCAGACGCCGTCTCTCCCAGGCAATGAAGCAGGGCCTCCCGTCGGGCGGCGTAAAGGCGCTTCGTGCGGCGCAGATGGCGAAGATAACACCCTTCCCGCAGGAACTCCGCCACCGCGCGCTGCACGGCCGCAGCCGGTGCCGGCGCCAAGCAAGCAGCGACCTCACCGAACCGATGACCCTGTTCCGGCGGCACGACCATGAAGCCCAGGCGCAGCGCCGGGCTGATCGTCTTGCTGAAACTGCCGATGTGCAGCACCCGTCCCCCATGATCGAGGGATGCAAGAGCCGGGGCCGCCCGTCCCTTCAGTTGCAGTTCGCTCAGGTAATCGTCCTCGATGATCCAGGCGTCGCTCCGCCGAGCCCAGGCGAGCAGGGCAAGCCGCCGCGGCAACGACATCGTCATTCCGAGCGGCGCGTGCTGACCTGGTGTCACAACTGCCAGTGCCGCTCCGGGGGCAATCTGGATGCCGGCGGCAACATCCAGGCCTTCCGCATCGACCGGGACAGCTGCCACAGACATGCCGGCCAAGCCCAGCGCAGTGCGCGTGAGCGGAAAACCTGGATCCTCGATCCAAGCGCCCATCCTTCCAAGCTGAAGCCCTTGGATCGCCAGACCGAGCGCGCCGGAGAATCCGCCCGTTATGAGCACCTGAGAGGCACTGCAGCGAATGCCGCGGGCCAGCCCCAAGTAAGCCGCGATCTGCTTGCGCAGCTCCGGGTCGCCACGCGGATCCGGATACGCCACCGGCGCCGCCGCGGCTCCGCGGGTCGCACGAGTCAGGATGCGCGACCACAGCTTGAACGGGAAGGCATCTTGAGAGGGCACGCCCATCTGAAACGCCAGCGGCGCGCTTCCGAACTCATGGAAGAGGTCCGGTAGAGGCGGGACTTCCGGCGACCACTCGGGCGTTGAGGATCGGGACGGCCGCTCGGCCACACGCGTTCCTGCCGGCCCGAGACCAATCGCGAATTGCTCCGTGATGAGACGTTCGTAGGCCACACGCACGGTGCCGCGGGAGACGCCGAGCTGAGCGGCCAGATCGCGCCAAGAGGGCAACCGTGCGCCCGCGGCGAGCCGCCCGTCCTCGATGCCCTCTCGGATCGCGCAATAGATCTGGGCAGCCAGCGGGGTCCTTCTGGCACGATCAAGTTGGATGGGGAGGACAGCCATGGCGCGATGGTACAGTCAGAATTGGCAATCTTGGTACTGTTTTATGATCAGGGCAAACCGATCTGTTCGCTATGACCAACGGCCTGAGCGGCTCTGATGCAACTCAATCTTTTGTGGCAGGGCTGTCCAAAGCGGTAGGCTTTCTCAGCCGAGGCTTGGTGCCGCATAAGGAGAACGCTAAGTGATTCAAAGTGTGGATTGGCGCAACTTCGAGAATTCACCCCGAGCGGAGGCGCGCTTTTTCAATCGGACCGCAGCAAATCATCTCGTATCAATCTTCCATGGTATGAGCGAGTTGCGAACGCGCGAAGGCCGTCCACTCGTGGTGGAAGCGGGTCCTGGAACGGATTTTCATACGCTTTATCGCGCTCGGGTCTTTCAATCCGACGACAAACTTGAAGCCGCCATCGGCAGGCCGGACATCCACCTCGGCTCGCCGCCAGCAGCTTTGGCGGCAGCCGGTTGGATGAACGCGCGCGGCATCTCGGTTTTCTACGGCGCAAATAATCAGAAAGCGGCTATTGCTGAGGTGCGCCCACCCGTTGGTGGTCAGATCGCGGTGGCCCAATTCGAGATCATCAGAAAGCTTCGACTGCTCGATTTGACCGCCCTCAGTGACGTTCGCCTCACCGGAAGCCTTTCTGATTTCGGGTTAGCTGGAAGGATGGAGACCGCCGTGTTCCTGCGGTTGCTGAGTGAGCGTATCATGCGGCCCGTAATGCCCGATGATGATCCGTTTGAATGCCTCGCAACGCAGGCCATAGCCGATTTTCTAGCGACGGAGGCTTCGGTGCCGATTGACGGCATCATTTCTTCATCAGTGCAGGCCGGCCGAGACGATCTTTACGTCGTCCTTTTCCACAAGGCAGCCCGTGTCGAGGCCTTGAACGTTCCGGAGGGAACAGAGATCAGCGCCAGCACGGGCTATTGGGCAGAGGATGGCTGGGTGGAAGATTACGAGGTGGTTGAGAAAATTGCATCGTTGCATAAGGAGGTTCATAACAGCAAACGAGAGCCGGAAATCCTGGACTTCACTGCAATTGCGAAAGCAATGCCTCTTGACCCACGGGACGTCGATTGGCGCGAAGCTAGTCTTCGCATCGTGCCCGAAAGCATAGAAGTGCATCGCGTAAAGCGCGTGGAATTCGCGACAGAGGAATTCACGGTGAAACGGCACCGTCGCGAAATACGGGACAGCATCAATCTTTAGGCGAGTCCGCGCAAGCGCACCAAGTGCACGGGAAAAGCGGCCATCGCACGATGGTACAGTCCGAATCGGCAATCTTGGTACTGTTCAGTAAACAAGCGCAACGCATCTATTCGCTAGTAGCGGCGATCCCGATGGATCAGGGTCGTGGGGGCCCAGTCAATGCAGACAGCGCAGATCGCAGCCACGAAGATAGGAGTTCGACAATGGCGGACTTTGCTTTTGACGTTAAGATCCCCGATAGCAAGATCGCGCGCGAAGCCACCGAACTCGTGCGGCAACATGAAACCGAGATGCTGTTCAACCACTCGGTTCGCGTGTTTGTGTTCGGTGCGATGAAGGGAATCCGCCGGAACCTAAAATTCGACTCTGAACTGCTCTATGTGGCTGCGCTGTTTCATGACTTGGGTCTTGTCGATGCTTACCATACCCAGGAAAAGCGGTTTGAGGTCGACGGCGCCGATGCGGCGCGCGAATTTCTCCGGAGCCATGGCATCCCCGAACCGAAAGCGGATCTGGTGTGGGAGGCGATCGCCCTCCATACGACGCCCGGCATCCCCCAATACATGCGACTAGAAATCGCTCTTACCAATGCCGGCGTCCTGATGGACGTCGTCGGGAGAGGATATGACGAGTACACGCCGGAGCAACGGGATCAGGTGATCGCCGCGTTTCCTCGCGGCGATTTCAAGAACGAGTTTATCGAAGTTCAGACTTGCTCGGCCTTAAAGAAGCCTCAGACGACATTCGGTACGGTCAATTTCGAATTTATCGAACATCGTGATCCTGCATTCCGTAAGCCAAGCGTATGCACTCGCATTCATGACGCTCCGTGGAGCAGTTGAGCCATCTAAGGATTCGTCCGGTGAATGGCGTCAGTACAAGCGTCCATTCTCTCCCCGCATATCGAGGATGAAAGGGCTGCGTGTGCCTGCCGGCCTTCCAATCCTTGCGTCAATCTGACGGGCACCGTGACCGTGGAGAAACTGATATGGCGAATTACGTGCTCGTCCAGCCCGCTTGGCATAGCGGTGTCGAGCTTGAGCCGACGGCAGATCTGTTTCGGGCAAAAGGGTCATCAGGTCTATACTCCGACCGTGAGAGGCAACCGCCTCGGCACGGGCGCGGCAGTCGGCGCACTGGTAATCGCCGATGGAAGAGTGGGACGGCAGGGCTGGGTGGCGGCGGGGGTTCAGTGTGGCCACGCCGTTAGCACTGCCGGTCAGCAGCCGCGCCGCGTCAGGCTAGTTGATGAACAGTGAGGCGCTAGATGCTGGCAACACTCACGTAGCCACAGACGTTCACCCGCCGTGACGCTTACCACTCGAAAGTGTTGCCTGGATCCAGCCGGAGGAGCGAGTTGAGAGATGCCAAAGTTCTCTGCTTTCCCGACCACACGGCGCTGGCCTCCGAAGCACCCAGACCGCCTGCAACTCTATTCACTGCCTACACCCAATGGCGTAAAGGTCTCAATTATGTTGGAAGAGATCGGGCTACCCTACGAAGTGCACCTGGTCGACTTCAATAAAGGCGATCAGCACACGCCGGAGTTCCTTTCGCTCAACCCCAACGGCAAGATTCCCGCCATCCTCGATCCGAACGGTCCGGACGGTCAGCCGCTGCCCTTGTTCGAATCCGGAGCCATTCTGCATTATCTTGCGGAGAAGACTGGCGAGCTTTTGCCGAATAGCGCAGCTCGCCGTTACACGACAATCCAGTGGGTGCATTTTCAGATGGGCGGGATCGGACCGATGTTCGGCCAGCTCGGCTTCTTTAACAAGTTTGCGGGGCGTGAATATCAGGATAAGCGACCGCTTCATCGTTACGCCAATGAGTCAAAGCGCCTGCTAGGCGTCATGGAGATGCATCTTGCCGGTCGGCGGTGGATCATGGACGATGAATATACCATCGGCGACATCTCCATGCTTGGCTGGGTGCGCAACCTGATCGGCTTTTATGAGGCGCGTGACCTGGTCAAGTTCGACAGCCTGCGGCAAGTACCGGCGTGGCTCGAACGCGGCCTCACTCGGCCCGCCGTCCAGCGCGGCCTGAATATCCCGCAGAGGCCATGAGACGGGAAGGTGTAGTGATCGGGCGATGCACCGCCTCCTATGGTGCGCCAAGTCTCGTCGTCCGGTCGAATTAAAGGCTTCAAAATTGTCGCGTCGATGGCCACGCTGCCCGGTCAGGAACCCCTCATCACCGAATACCTCGTGTATCGGCTCGCGCAAGCAAACCGGGCAATCAACCAGCAGCTTGAATTACACCTTGCCAAGGAAGGTGTGCCGGTCGAGCAATGGCGGATTCTGAAGGTGCTATCGGATGGAAACGGACGCTCTATGAGCGACCTCGCCGAAAAGGTGCTGCTCAATCATCCAACGCTAACAAAAATCATCGACCGCATGGTGTCGGATACTCTCGTCTATCGGGCCTCGGATCCTCAGGATCGTCGAAAAGTGCTGATGTTCTGTTCCGACCGCGGCAGGATCCTAAGTCACCAACTCGACTTACTGGCGATGAGCCAGGAAGCGCACATCGTGCAACGTTGCGGCACTAGCTCAGTCAGCGAGCTTAAGCGACTGTTGAAGAAGCTGATCGACTGCGCGATCTGAGCGGCTCAAACAATCGACGTGGTGCCGAAGGATGCTCGGCGGAGTGACGCGACCAATGACACTACGCTTCACTTTGGCGCATGGACGACGTCCGCGGGCTGGCTTGCTTTCCGACCAAACCCGCGAACCACTGTATAGAACGCCGGCGTAAACAGGAGACCGAATCCCGTTACACCTAGCATGCCCGAGAAAACGGCGGTCCCTAGCGACTGCCGCATCTCTGCGCCTGCGCCGGTGGCAACGACGAGCGGGGCGACGCCGAGAATAAATGCGAGCGATGTCATAAGAATGGGCCGCAGCCTGGTCCGCGCGGCGCTGACCGCCGCGTCACCTGGGGTGGCACCGTGCTCTTCGGCCTGTCGTGCAAATTCTACGATCAGAATCGCGTTCTTGGCCGCGAGGCCCACCAAAACAACGAAACCGATCTGTGCCAGGACGTCGATCGGTAAGCCACGTGTTACTAGGCCTGTAACCGATGCAAGCAGGCACATTGGCACGATCATGACCACCGCGAGCGGTAATTTCCAGTTCTCATATTGAGCCGCGAGCACCAGAAACACAAACAGGGCTGCCGCGCCGAAGATGAGCAGGGACGACGTTCCAGGTTGCTGTTGCTGGAAGGCCAGTTCGGTCCACTCGAAGCCGATGCCGGGCGGCAGAACCTGTCGGGCGAGCTCCTCCATCCTCTGCAGCGCCGTGCCTGTCGCCACACCCGGCCCGGCTACTCCCATGATTTCAGCCGCGGGGAAAAGATTGTACCGTGGCACTCGGTACGGAACGTTCTCGTATTTGAACCTAGCCACGGTCCCAATAGGTACCATTTCGTCCAACGTGTTCCGCGCCTTGAGCCGTGCGATATCCTGCGGATCTCGTCTAAAACTTCCGTCGGCCTGCGCGATCACCTCGTAGGTTCTGCCAAGATAATTGAAGTCGTTGACATATTGAGAACCGAGATAAACTTGCAGCGTTGAAAACACGTCCGTCGGGGTCAGGCCGACTTTCTCGGCTCTCTCGCGATCGATATCCGCGTAGATTGACGGCGCACCGGTGTTGAACAAGGTAAAGACGCCTGCGAAGCTCGGGTCCTTGTTTGCCGCCCGGACGAGCGCTTGAGCCGCGCGTGCGAGCGCGTCAGAACCAAGCCCCGCGCGATCCTGAAGCATCATCTTGAAGCCGCCGGCGGTGCCGAGGCCCTGCACCGGAGGCGGTGGGATAGTCAGTACATAGGCATCCTGTATCACAGAAAGGCGTTTGCGCAGGTCTGCGAGCACGGTCGTCGCAGTGACGCCATCGACATGATGGCTATACAGGGACGGCAAGCCTGAAAAAATCGTTGCGGCGTTGGAGGCAACGGTGAAAGTCGTCGCGTCCAGGCCGGCGAAAGGCGCGACATGTTCGATGCCCGGCGTTGTCAAGATGATGTCGATCACCTTCTTGAGGACAGCTTCGGTGCGATCCAGGGTCGCACCCGGCGGCAGTTGCACGACGGAAATGAGATAGCCTTGATCTTGCTCCGGAATGAACCCCGTCGGCGCACGGGCAAACTGGACGCCGGCGATACCGATCAGCGCCGCATAAGCCAACAGTACTACGCCGGTCACTTGGACGAGGCGCCCCGTCACGCGCCCATACCGCGTCGACAGCCACTCGAATCCAAAATTGAACTTGTCAAATCCTGCCCGCACCAAGCGGCGAATGCCGGACGGACGAATCTTGTGACCCGGCTCGTGCGCCTTGAACAGAACCGCGCAGAGCGCTGGGCTCAAGGTCAGTGAGACGAAACAGGAGATCAACGTCGACGCGGCGATCGTCACCGCAAACTGGCGGAAGAACAGGCCGGAAATGCCCGACAGGAATGCTGACGGCACGAACACGGCGCAAAGTGTCAGTGCAATTGAAATCAGCGCGCCGCCCACCTCGTCCATCGTGACATAGGCGGCCTTTGCAGGCGTTATCCCGCGTTCCAGATTCCGTTCGACGTTCTCGACTACAACAATGGCGTCGTCGACGACGATGCCAACCGCAAGCACCAGCCCGAACAGCGAAAGATTGTTGAGGGAGATCCCGACCGCGTAGAGAACCGTAAAGGTGCCGACGAGAGACACCGGGATCGCAATCACCGGAATGATCGCGGCTCGCCAACTCTGAAGAAAGAGGAAGACCACGCCCACAACCAATAGGATCGCAACGAAGATGGTCGTGATGACTTCGTCAACGGATTTGCCGACAAATATGGTCGGATCGTAGATAACTTTATGGGCGACGCCGGGCGGAAACTCCTTTGAAAGCGTCTCCATGCTCGACAGGACCTCGTGCTCCACCGTCAGAGAATTGGCGCCAGGCTGGGCGAAGATGAGCAGCGGCAGGCCCGGCCCGCGGTCCAAAAAAGCCGTCGAGCCATAGTCCGCCGCACCGACTTCAACACGACCTACGTCGCGGATGCGGGTAACGCGCCCCTCAGAATCAGCTTTGAGCACGATGGCGCCGAATTGCTCCGGCGTAGCGAGCCGCCCTAGCGTCTGTACGTTGAGCTGATACGCCTGATCCGAGGCGACCGGCGGCTGGTTGAGGATGCCGGCCGAGACCTGAACATTCTGCGCTCGCAGTGCCGCAAGGACTTCGCCCGCGCTCAATTTGTGGGCCGCGACCTTGTCCGGATCGAGCCAAATGCGCATCGCGTATTCGCGCGCGCCGTGGAATTGGACGTCGCCCACGCCGGGCAGCCGCGCCAGCACGTCCTTTACGTGCAGCGTCGCATAGTTCGATAAATACAGGGTGTCGCGCGAACTGTCCGGCGAATAGAGGTGGACCGCCAAAAGAATGTTGGGCGTCGCCTTTCTCACCTGCACCCCAAGGCGCTGGACGTCTTCCGGCAACCGAGGGAGGGCGTCCTGAACGCGATTTTGCGTCAGCATCTGCGCGACGTTGAGGTCGGTCCCGATCCGGAACGTCACGGTTACCGTGAGTTTGCCGTCACCGGTCGATTGGCTAGTCAAGTAGAGCATGTTCTCGACGCCATTGATTTGTTGCTCAAGCGGCGTCGCAACGGTCCGCGAGACCGTCTCCGCGGAAGCGCCCGGATAGGTGGTCGTCACCTGAACCGTGGGAGGCACGATTTCCGGATATTGAGCGACAGGCAAAATGGCGAGCGCGCCAAGCCCGATCAGAGTGACGAAGACGCTCAGTACGGTCGCGAATATAGGCCTATCGATGAAAATGTGTGCGAGGCGCATGGGATCGTTCCAGTCTCAGTTTTTACTCAGTCTTGGCCATCGGCGATTGCGTCGTAATGGATCGCACCATCCTGCGGCACGACTTTCGTGCCTGGCCTAGCGCGCACCAGTCCGTCGATGACGACCCGGTCGTTCGGTTCAAGCCCCGATCGGATCACCCGCAGGCCGCCTCTAAGATCTCCCGGTTGCACGACCTTCGGCACCACGGTCGCGTCCGGAGAAACCGTCATCACCAGATGTTGCGACTGATCGAGCACCAGCGCCGAATCGGGCAGCAGGAGAGCCGGCGTCGGCGCCGCAACAGCCACACGAAGCCGCGCGAATTGACCGGGCGCGAGAAACAGATCCGGATTTGGCACGGTAGCGCGGGCGTGGATCGTTCCGCTCGAGCGATCAAGAGCATTGTCGAGGAAATCGAGGGTTCCGTGCCGTTTGAAATTGGTCTCGTCGCTCAGGCCAAACGCGATCGTGTCGGCGAGCGGGCCTGCAATGGGTGCGCGTTCGCGTGAAAACGCCAGGTAGTCGGATTCACTCATGTCAAAGTCGAGATAGAGCGGATCGAGTGAAACCAGCGTTGCGAGCAAGGTGGTCGGGCTGACGGCCGCTCGGCTGCCGGCGATCAGGTCGCCGATCGAAACCTGGCGGGCGCCGATTCGTCCGGTAAAAGGCGCCGTGACCCGGCAATATTCGAGGTCGAGCTGGGCATCTCGGATGCGGGCTCTGGCGTCCTCCACCGCGGCCTGCGAGGCATGCTGCTCATTGGTGCGTTGGTCGACCGTTTCCTGGGTCGCAAAATCATCACGCCGGAGCGATTGTGAGCGTGAGAGCTGATTGTTTGCCAGCGCGAGACGCGCTACTGCGGTGTGGAGCTGGGCATTCGCCTGCGCAAGTTTGATCTCGTAGGGGCGCGGGTCAATCACGAAAAGCAGGTCGCCCTTGTGTACGATTTGCCCATCCTTGAAATGAATTTCGGTGAGGACACCTCCAACCTGGGCGCGCAACTCCACGCGGTCGATGGCCGAGAACTGTCCAAGGAATCCGAACCGGGAATCGACGTCTCGCCGCAAGGGTTCGCTTACTGTTACCGGAAGTGCTCCGGCTTGTCGCGGCGCCGCGTGATCATCTTTGTAGCGGGAGAATGGGAAGTAACTGAGCGCTAGGGCTACAAGAGCCGCGCCTGTGCTCAAGAACTTCCACCGTCGTTGCGGGGGCGAGGAGCCGAGTGACTTTTCGAGCTCCGAGCGATTGCTAATTTGATCCATTGACCGTCCATATCTCTCTGCATGACGTTTCTCGTTTTGGAGAACCCTTTCGGTAAGAGCCAATCCGATTCTCGGCAGGAGCGGCACCCGGAAACATCTCAACGCAGAGGCGCTATCAACGAAAGAGATGTGCCCCATCAGATCGTTTGACAGTACCAAGATCGGTGATTCTGATTGCACCGTACTGTGCTGCGGCGGCGCCGGTCGGATATCCGGACCCCCGTGAGCCCAAATGTTGTCTCCCTACTGAATAGAAAGTCCAACGTCTGGTCTCCGCAGGACCGAAGACAAGGGCTGACGTGAACGCGCGTTTGCCATGGTCGGGTTCGGCATCAATGTGAAACGAGCGCGCCAACGCCGCAGGCGCTGCGCAATGCGGTTAGGCGTGTCCTCGACACGCACAGCTATCGTGTGCGTGCACTGCCCATGTGCCGAAGGAGTTCGCGCGGATCGACACCCGCGCGGAGATTCTCAGCATTGTGAGCAGTCATCGCATAATGCAGTTGATGTTTCATCCGCTGCGATGAGGCAGCCAGCGTAGCTCTGCCGAACGATTTCACGCGCCCAATTTCGCGAGTTGCAAGCAACGATCTGGGCGTCGTCGTCGCATCTAGCGCTCTAGGGTTCACTCGATCAGCCTGCCAGCTGGCGGCTAGGAGGAGAGCGCCGCTGCCCGCCGCTCAGGGCAGCAGCAGGTCTTGGCCGGCCGGTCGGTGCGCTGGTGGTGAAGGGCTCGGAAAGAGCGAGTGAGAGATGCCAGACCCTTCCAGATCCACGGCGTCGGCTCGCCAAACACCCAGACCGCTTGCAACTTTATTCGTTCCCGACGCCAACGCCCTCAACGTCTCGATCATGTTGGAGGAGATTGGCCTGACGTACGAAGTGCATCTGGTCGACTCCAGCACGACTAGCAGCAGACGTGGGAATTTCCTCGTTGAATCCTGCCGTTAGAGTCCGGCGATCCGCGGCCCGACGCTGGGCCGCGGCGGCCGCGCCACAAAACGGTCGATGGGGAGCGCAGTCATAGCGCGATGGTACACGCACAATTGCAAATCTTGGTACTGCTTTATGGCTAGGACGATACGCATCTGCTCGCCATGACCAGCGGCCTGAGCGACTCCGATCCAACTTCAATCTCTTGTGTCAAGGTTGTCCAAAGCGGAAGGCGTCGCTCGCCAGAGCTTCGATGCTTGCTGAGGAGAATGCAGATGACGAACGACATTTTCGGCGTAAGGATTCCCGATAGCAAAATGGCGCGCGACGTAACGCGGCTCATTCGCAACGCAGAGGACGACCTTCTGTTTTACCATTCCACTCGGGTCTATTTTTGGGGCGCCCTGATTGGAACGCGGAAGCGCTTAACGTTTGATCCAGAACTTCTCTACACAGCAGCGATGTTCCATGACATCGGCCTTACCGACGGCTATCGGGAGAGCCAGCTTCCCTTTGAAGTGGACGGCGCGAATGCCGCGCGCGAATTTCTTGAGAACTATAGTATCTCTGAAAGAGATATCCAGAAAGTCTGGACCGCAGTGGCCCTTCACGCGACTCCGGACATCCCGGAATACATGCATCCAGAGATCGCCCTGGTTCAGGAGGGGTATGAAATGGATGTTGTGGGTCGGGGCTCTGACTATTTTCAAAGCGAACAACGCGAGGCAGTGATTGCCGCCTATCCGCGTAGCAAAGACTTCAATCGTGAGATCATCGAGGCATTCTATCAGGGGGTGAAGCGGAGACCCGACAGCACATTTGATATTGTTGCATTGAAGGAGCCGAACTTTCGGCGCGCGAGCTTATGCAGCATTTTTTTGGGCTCCCACTGGAAACACTGACTATTCGTCCAAACCTCTGAACTGTCCCGAGCATAACCGTTGCTATATGCAGCGCCGAGAAACATCGGTGCTGCGCCGGCACCCAGGCGCTAACAAACCAAGAAGGCCAATCATGGATCGTCGACTACTTGTTCTCGCCGTTGGAATGTTCGCTGTTGGAACGGATAATTTTGTGATCGCTGGTATATTACCGAGCATTTCGATGTCGCTGAATACTTCCGCCAGCGCTGCGGGACAAATGGTGTCGATTTATGCATTGTCATTCGCAATTCTGGCCCCAGTCATAGCCGCTCTCGCGGGCGGATGGTCACGCAAATTCTTGCTAATGTCCGCGCTCGGAATCTTCGTGGTCGGCAACGCGCTTAGCGCGGTTGCGACCGACCTCAATACCGTCCTTGTCAGCCGCGCCCTGGCCGGACTCGGCGCGGCGATGTTTGCTCCCACAGCGCTCGGCGCAGCAGCCTCGCTCGTTGCGCATGAAAAAAGGGGGCGCGCCCTTGCAATCGTCACAGCGGGACTTGCCGGTGCAACCGCACTGGGAGCGCCGATCGGCACGTTTATCGGAGGCTTGGGCGGGTGGCGTGGCACACTCTGGTCCGTCGCTGGGCTTGGCCTGATAGCGATGATCGGCGTCTCACTAATGCTTCGGACCATCCCGACACCTCCGCGTATCACCCTGCGTGAAAGGCTCCGTCCGCTCCACGATAGTCGCATCGCGCTGACATTGCTGACCACTTTATTTGCTTACGGCGGCTTGTTGATGGTCTACACGTATATTGGGCTGACGCTCGATCACATCACCAAGGGTAACATCGGTGTCCTGGCCGGAATACTGTTTCTTTGGGGCGTGGCGGCAACCGCTGGCAATCTTCTGTCAGGCAGGTTAGTCGACCGTTTTGGTAGTCGTGAGATCATCAATGGCGCGCTTATCGTCGCTGCGATCAACTTCGCGGCTCTGCCGTGGACCTCCGCGCATATAGGCACGGGTCTAGTGAGCGTCGCGATCTGGGGCATCTCCGGCTGGGGGCTGAACGTTCCGCAGCAACATCGGCTGGTGACGCTTGCGCCGCACGTCGCGCCCCTGTTGCTGGCCCTCAACAACACCGCACTATATGCGGGGCTTGCCTGCTCAGGCTTGCTGGGCGGCATCGTCATTCTCGTTATCGACGTGCACTATCTAAGTCTGGTCGGTTCAGCGTCAATATTCGTTGCGCTTGTTATGGCTGAGTTGGCACATATCCGGATCATCCGGCGAGCGTCGCTCGAGCCGCGCGAAACAGCGGATGCATAACCCGCCGCATCACGACGGAATGCTCCAAGGCGGTCATTTCAATGCGAATGAACGTGGATGCGAAGCAACCATCGCTCAATGGTACATCGAGATTTGCTAATCTTGGTTCTGTTCCAGATCAGGCGTCCCCCTATTTCTTCATCAGTAGCGCCGGTCGACGCTGATCCACCGTAACCATCGATCCTTGAACGTTCGATTGTCCACCGGGGAATGCGATCAAACGGATGTGGCCTGCAAAAATCATTTGATCGTGAAAGGCAAGGTGAATGGCGAGCTACGTGCTTATACATGGCGCTTGGCACACAGGTACCACCCTCCAGGGTGTGGCGTCCCTGATCCAGGCCATGGGACATGATGTCCACACCCCTACGATAAAAGGAAACCGACCTGGTGACTCGAAAGCGGTCGGCTTGTCAGAAGCCATAGAGTCGATCGTCGAATATTTGGAAGAAGCCGGCACCCAGGATGCAATACTTGTCGGACACAGTTACGGTGGAATGGTGATTACAGGAGTGGCCGATCGCATTCTGCACCGCATCCGGCGCCTGATCTATTGGAACGCCTACGTTCCCAATGATGGAGAGTCCATCCAAGATATGACCTCGCCACATCAAGTCGCCGCGATAGAGGCCCTCGCAGCAGAACGGAATGATGGCTCGGTCGTATTGCCGTTCCCTTTCTTTCGTGAAGCTTTCATCAATGATGGTGACCTTGAGACAGCGCAAAAAGCCTACGAAATGCTCAATCCGCACCCGATGCAGACATTCAGGGACAAGATCCGTCTATCCGCCAATCCGGCCGACATGAAAGTTGGAAAATCCTATATCAACTGCACCGAGGATACAGTGGCCCCGCATAGCCATCCCTGGCATCCGAGACTTTCGGAGAAGCTTGGGCTTTTCCGCCTCATCCAGATTCCGGGGTCTCATGAAATAAGCTTCACACATCCGGAGCGGATAGCGAGGGCCATCGTAGCGGCCGGCCGCGACTAAGTCAGATGTCAATGTCGGTAATCGAGTTTGTCGCTTCGGGGAGGACGCCGGCGGCTCGAGCCGCAACAGCTCGGCAGATCCTGTGACGAAAGACGATCCGGATGAACAAGAATCATGGGCCACCGACCAGCAGCGTGCCGCGCAAGGGCCACGATGGATCCCTCAATGGGCGCGTTCTTATTGCGGGAGGGGGAATCGGCGGACTGACGCTGGCATTGTCGCTGCATCAGTTGGGCGTTCCTTGCACCGTCTTTGAGGCCGCCACGGAAGTCCGGGAGCTCGGGGTGGGCATAAATATCCTCCCACACAGCGCCCGCGTGCTCATGTCACTCGGCCTGTTAAGGGAGCTCGACGATGTCGCCATCCGCACGCGCGAACTGCGGTATCTCAATCACCTCGGACAACAGATATGGGCTGGCGAGTGCGGCCTCTGGGGCGGGCACGATGTGCCCCAGCTCTCAATCCATCGTGGCAGGTTGCACGGCGTTCTGTGGCGAGCGGCGCAGGCGCGATTGCCGGTTGGCGGCTTGCGCAACGGTTATCGCCTGCACGGATTCACTCAGGGTAGCCATGGCGTCACGGCGCGCTTCACGCTAGCCGACGGCACGGAGGCGGAGGAGCGTGGCGATGTGCTGGTAGGTGCTGATGGCATCCACTCAGCGTTGCGGGCCCTGCTGCATCCTGGCGACGGCGGCATCCGCTGGCAAGGCAGTCAGCTGTGGCGAGGAGCAGTGGATTGGCCTGTTTTCGAGGGCGGCAATGTCATGCTGATTGCCGCCGACTCGATGGCTAAGCTGACCGTCTATCCGATCGCCGAGGGCAGATCGGCGGGAACGTGGCTGACCAATTGGGTGATGAACGGGAAGGTGGCGGACGGCGCATCGCCGCCGCCCCGGCGTGAGAACTGGTCTCGCCCCGGCAAGCTCGAGGAGGCGCTGCCGTTCGCAAGGCGCCTGCGGCTACCCTTCCTCGACATCGAGGCGCTGATCCGGGCCACGCCGCAGTTTTTTGAGTACCCGGAGTGTGATCGCGATCCGCTTCCCTGGTGGACGCGAGGTCGCGTGACGCTGCTGGGCGATGCGGCACATCCCATGTATCCCACTGGCTCGAACGGCTCAGCCCAGGCCATTCTCGATGCGACGTGCCTGGCGAGGCTTTTGTCCGAACTGGCGCCTGAGGCAGCGCTCAGCGCCTATGAGGCTGAGAGACGACCCAAGACTGCCGAGGTCGTATGCAACAATCGTAGAGGGGGGCCCGAGCGCGTGCTGGATCTGGTGGCCGAGCGGGCACCGAAAGGCTTCAACCGCTTGGAGGACGTGATCACGACCGCAGAGCTCGCTGACATAGTTGGCGGCTATGCGCGATTAACAGGGCTCGCCAGCCACTAGTAGCACTTGCAGGCAGCCTTATCGACGGCTTCGAGAAGACACGTGGTCTTCTGTCATGCCGCCGCGGCGCCCATAGCCTGCCATCGATTGGGCCCGACCTTTCAAGGGCGACCCAGACGGCTTGCACGAACACGACGCGCGGGTAGCGATTGCCACGCTTCGACATCTTGGCGAGATTTTGTGCGTCGCCGGTCGAGATCTGCATGGGAACCAGTTCAAGCCAAGCGGCGAAGCCGCGGCCATTGGCAAAGCTATCGCCGATTCCAATCGCCGCCACTATGGCACTCCAGATAATGGGTGCCCGGGATGCCCGTCAGTCGTTCACATCCGGCAGCTTGCCTGCTAAGCTCTCCGACCGATACTTGCTCGATCCGGACATCGAGTTGACGCCAATCCGAAGCCAGCCCTTACAAACGCACCATGCGCGGCGATAGCCTCGGGTGGCGCGGCCAGGACGGGCGGCAATTCCGTTCGCGAAAAGTGTTGTCCTTGTCAAACCGCAAATGCCGCGTTCCAGCATAAAGGCGCGGAGTGCTTGATGATGCCACTACGCTGCCTGACCATTCGCTCGCGGACCCGATGCAATGACTGCAGGTCGAGCACGGCGTTTATGAATGCGCCGGGCCACGCGATCGCGCGCCGACAACTCCGTCGGCCCACTCCAGTGTGCTGATGCTCGCAAATACAACTGGCACTAAAAGTTGGGCATATGCGTCAGATACTGATAGATCGCGGCCAGCTCGTCATCCTCCATTTTTCCGACAGAACGCCACGGCATTTGCTCGCTGATCTGGTGACCGTTGGGATCGATGCCGGTGCGCATGGCTGCAATGAAACCGGCCAGCGTCCAGTCCTTGACCAGATTGAGGTCCGGTCCGAGCGGCGCCAACTGCCCGGGCACGCCGCCGGTCAGGTTCTCGCCGTGGCATGCACGGCAGTCCTGATACGTCAGGATGTACTCGCCAAACTCAAAGGTCGGCCCTTTCAACGGCCCTGAGACATGTCCGGTGACGATCGGGTTGCCGCTTGGCAGCAGGTCTGCGCCGAGCATGGCAAGGCCGAGCAGATTCATGTGATCGGGCGGATCCGGCGTCGGATTTCCTGCCGCCGGCACACTACGGATATACGCGATCACAGCCTTGATGTCGTCGTCGCTCAGTCGGCCGGCCCTGACGTAGGACATCATTGTCAACCACCGGCCCTCCGCGTCAACGCCGTTGCGAATGGCGCGGAAGATCTCGCCATCCGACCAGTGCTTCAATGGCCCGGCCGGAGTAAGATTTGCAGCCACGAAGGACCCAATTGGAACCTGGAGTTCTACGGCGAGATCGTAGCCGCCGGTGAGCGTGCCAGTGTGTGAATGGCAGGCGCCACACAGACCGTCGGAGATATCCTTGCCACGCGCAACGAGTTCGGGGGTTACCGCAACCTTGATATCAGGGATGGGAGCCGAGCGGCTGTGCTGCTTGATCATCCCCAGCGACGTGAGCGCGCTGGCAGACAACACCGCAACGGACAGCAGCGCCAACAGGCTTGCGCCACCCCATTTGATGATGCGGTTTTTAACACGCCATGTGCGGAAACCAGACCAAGCCAATAACGCGGCGATGGCGATCAACGCCACCAGCGCAACGATGTTTTGCATTGCTACTCCTAGACAAATGATGCGCACGGGAAAGTGAACTGAGCAGAATGGAATCTGCCGGTCGTTCACGCTGACGACAAATCTCGCGACGCAGCCGTCGGCGTCGTGCCATCAAAGCTAGGCCACTGAGCAAGCGGCGTCGTGGGCCTAACGCGCCCTTTCGTGCCTTACGTCACGCACGGGGTTGAACGTTGTCGCCCTGCACATGAACGCCGGGTGCGTGACCGAAGCGTTGGCGGAATGCCCGGGCGAAGTTAGTGTAATCGCGATACCCGCAATCGTATGCGATCGTGCTCAGAGGCTGGCCCGACTTCGACCCCCGACGCCTAATAGCGCGGGCCGCTTGATCCAGGCGCACTGATTGAATGAAGCCGCTGCAGGTACAACCGTGGTTCGTGAACAGTTTTTGCAGGTAACGTAGCGAAATACCGACCTCGGCAGCAATCTCACTCGGACCGAAATCTGGGTCGGCAAAGCGATCCTTGATGACATCGCAGATGCGCTTAAACAACCGATCCGAATGAAGGGGGCCTGGTACTGGGTCCAGCGGCGCGAATACCGCTCCGAGCAGATCGTAAGCCGCTAACTGCATATAGTTGGCAGCCGAGGTTGGCATCGGTTGCTCGGCGTCGACGGCGTCCAGAACGAGTTGGAACAGCAGGCGTGATGCACGCGTTCCACAGTGGCCAGACTTTCGAACTTTGAAACTTTCGAACTTGGCCCAATCCGGACATTGCTTGTCGAGCGGTTCACTCCGTCTCGCGCGGCGCGGGTCGATCCTCCGGCGACTGCAAGCACAGGCCGAACGCGTCTGTCCAAATGCCGACCACCCAGCGCCGCAGTGAAGCCGTGATGAGAGCCGCACGTTTTGACGCGCTTCCTTGACGCGAACCAGTGCCGGTCGATGCGCGGCGGCAGCTTGATGCTGCCGTCATCTGTGCGCGGCCATCGAAGACGCGATTGTCGTGGCGTTTGATCACGACATCGTGCGTCCGGGCCGGCGCAACAGGGCATGGTGCAATTGGAATGATCAATCTTGGTACTGTTTCGATAAGCCGACAGCGCACATTTTTGCCTGATCGTCACCGGGATCGCGTCGGGTTACAGCGCTGTTGCGTCGTGTCGATGCGGGTCTCATGCAAACTCAAGCGGGGTAACAGTGGCCGAACTCGGGTCGCTGATCATCTGCGGCCAGTACAGCTTCCCGATTCAGCAGATGGCTTCGGCGTCCTGCCGTCTCCGTGATGGAGTTGGCGTTTGCTTTCACGATCGATGCGATCGAGCGCCGCTTCACACGCGCGCAACGTTGCAGGCACGACAACGTGAAAGTCGACATTGCGGCTCGATCTTGCACCACCATGCGCATTCACTGCACCCTCTCAACCCGGACGTTCTCGATGATTCAGGAGCAAGGAATGAACGACCCTCAGGCATCCTCAAGACCGGCTTCGCCCGATCTCAGTCGGCTCGCGCCGTTGTCGCGACGCAAGTTTGTCGGCTTCACAGGAGTGCTGGGTGCCGCTGCTCCGTTTGCTGTGTTGAAAGCGGCGAACGCGTTCCCCGGCTTTGGATCGACAGCCGCCGCAAACGGCATCGGCGACATCCCGATCTGCCGAGCATCCGAGAGCACTTACGCCGATCCAAAGGGGCCGCCACGACACATTCGCTTTGTGTACAATGGCACCGGGATCTGCACTGCGGCGGTGCCGGTCGCTTTGCATCACGGGTATTTTGGCAAGCATAACCTGGATGTCGAATTTATTCAGGTCGCCGGCGAGACCGACCAGATGCTGCAGGCGCTTGCGACGGACAAAGCCGACGCCGGTTCGAGCATGCTGCTGAATTGGCTCAAGCCGCTTGAGCAGGGCATCGATGTGAAGCTCACAGCGGGCCTGCACGGCGGCTGCACACGCCTGTTCGCCGGCAAGACATCGGGCATCACCGATATCACGAAACTCAAAGGCGGGACGATCGGCGTGTCCAGCATTTCCGGCTCGCCCCGCAATTTCTTCGCGATCTTGCTGTCCGACAATGGCATCAACCCGGAAAGCGACGTTCAATGGCGCGAGTTTCCGGCGGACCTGCTGCCGATCGCGCTAAAGCGCGGAGAAGTCCAGGCGATCGCCGACGCCGATCCGACAGCGTGGCTGATACAGCATCGCAGCAACGGCGAGCTGGTGGAGATCGCCTCGAATCTCTCCAGCGACTACGCCAACCTGTCCTGCTGCACGATGGGTGTCCGTGCCTCTCTATGGGCAAAAGATCCCGCGACTGTCACCGCCTTGACGAATGCCATCCACGATGCGGCCGTCTATGTCGCCACCAACCCCGATGACGCCGCTGAGGTCTTCGCACCATACACACCGAAAGTTCCGGTCGCAGACCTTGCGGCGATGCTGCGCAGCCACACGCATGGACACCATCCTGCGGGCGATGCGCTGCGTCGGGAAGTCGTCAGGATCACGAGCGACCTCAAACGGGCGTCGATCATCAAGCAGAGTACGGATCCCCAAAAGCTCGCCAACCGCGTGGTCGTCGACGTGACCGGTTGATCGAAGATGCCGAAAGACGCGACCACCGCATGGGCATCAATATGAGCTCACCGACCGACCAGCTTCTGGAGTGCATCGCTATGGGCAAGACCGATGCGAACGATCTAAAACGCGTCTCGGTCTTCAAGCCGGGCGCGGATACCGCGAAATTCGCCGAGCGGATTTATGTCGACGTATTCGACAGGGTCTAAGACGCCGGCACTGGCGCGATCTACCGGAGATAAAGCCGCCGCCGCGAGCCATTCGCTGTCGTTTCCGATATCGGTTGCGAAAAATGCGTCGGGTGCGTTGGCAGCCTTGGCGTGGACCGGCTTCGGACTTTCCTGCCTGCTGTGGCAAGACCTCGGCGATTGGTCGCGGACCCATGACGTGGCGGTCGCGTCATTCGTGTTCGCTGGTGGCATTCTCACCGCAACTCTGTTTGGCCGGTTTGGCAGCGGCCTACAGTCGCGGGCGCCATGGCTGCTGGCGTTTGGGCTGTTCCTGACCATATGGGAAATCGCGAC
Organism: Bradyrhizobium sp. Ses1; assembly: GCF_059512365.1. NCBI lineage: Bacteria > Pseudomonadati > Pseudomonadota > Alphaproteobacteria > Hyphomicrobiales > Nitrobacteraceae > Bradyrhizobium > Bradyrhizobium sp. Ses1. Next base: position 45,044 of record NZ_JCAMOQ010000034.1, on the reverse strand, counting down.
CGCCAAGTTCGCATGGCTGCCATTGCCGTTCTTTCCGCCGCCGCAAGCCATTGTCGAAGTCTACACCGACGACTGGCCGAAGCTTCTGGCCAGCACCGTTGCATCGGTGAAGCTTCAGCTTGTCGGCTATGCGCTCGGGGCAGCGATCGGCTTTCTCGCCGGCGTATTGATTGGATGGTCGCGCGCCGTCGGCTATTGGGTACATCCTGCCCTGCGCTTCATCGGGCCGCTGCCCGCAACGGCATGGCTGCCATTTGCCTTGTTCACGTTTCCGTCGAGCTGGAGCGCGAGCACGTTCCTGATCGCACTGGCCACCGGGTTTCCGGTCACGGTGCTGACCTGGTCGGGCGTCGCAAGCGTCGGCAATGCCTATTACGATGTCGCGCGAACATTGGGGGCGAAGCCTTCCTTCCTGGTGCTCAAGGTCGCAATTCCAGCGGCGCTGCCGCACGTGTTCGTAGGCCTGTTTATGGGTCTTGGATCGTCCTTTGCCGTTCTGGTCGTTGCCGAAATGATGGGCGTCAAGGCCGGGCTCGGGTGGTATTTGCAATGGGCGCAGGGCTGGGCAGCTTACGCAAACATGTATGCGGCGCTGATCGTTATGTCGTTGTTGTGCTCCGGCGCGATCACCCTGCTGTTCAGGACGCGCGACCGGCTGCTGGTCTGGCAGAAAGGCGTCGTCAAATGGTAGCGGTTGCTATCGCTGAAACTGATCGGCCGGCTGCCGTCGGCGCGTCGCTGAATGTCGAGGGCGTCAGCCACGCCTTTGACATCGATGGCGCCGCGCTGCCGGTACTGAATGACGTTAGCTTCAACGTAAGACCGGGCGAATTCGTCGCGCTGCTCGGTCCCTCGGGATGCGGAAAGTCGACCTTGCTGCGTCTGGTGGCCGGGCTTGAACCGCCGCGATCGGGCGCGTTGTTCGAAGATAGTCGTCCGATCAATGGGCCGTTCCCGTCGCGGGTGGTGGTATTTCAGGATCCGACGCTGTTTCCGTGGCGAACCGTCTGGAAAAACGTTGCGCTCGGGCTCGAGGCCCAGGGTGTCTTAAAGAGCCAACGCCCCCGCGTCGATGCGGCGCTCGACCTCGTCGGGCTTTCTGCGTTTCGCAACGCCTACCCGCATCAGCTTTCGGGAGGAATGGCCCAGCGGGTCGCGCTGGCACGAGCGCTGGTGAACAACCCCAGGATACTTATTCTGGATGAGCCGCTCGGCAAGCTCGATTCGCTGACACGCATCTCCATGCAGGCGGAAATCGCCGCGCTCTGGCAGCGCAGCGGCTTCACCACGCTGATGGTGACGCACGACGTTGAAGAGGCGGTCTTCATGGCCAACCGCGTCATCGTATTCAGCGACCGCCCCGCGCGCGTCAAGGCCGACATGACGGTCGATCGTCCCTTCCCCAGGCACCGCGGCGATCCCAAGCTGGCGGAGTTACGGAGCAACATTCTGGGGCTGCTTGGATTGGATGCGAACTGGTGAGCAGCGGCCGGGCGTTGACGGCACGTGCGATGTCTCGTCGTGGGCGACAGCGCCTGCGCGAGGTACATCGAGACCGCGCTGGCGCGCCTGCGCGGTAACCGATAGGCGTCAGGTCGGACGATCGCGGACGACAGCATCGCATGGCAGAAGCCTATCGAGCTCATCGAGCTCCTTGGCGTGATGGGCTCCCCATTCTATGAGGGAATCCAATACGGGCCGCAGGCTTTCGCCGAGCGGGGTGAGCAGGTATTCGACCCCCTGACGATCGTCGGCGCTGGGCTGCCGGCTCACCGTTCCATGTTCCTCAAGCGCTCGCAGCTGCCCGATCAACACCTTCTGCGAGATGCCGGCAATGCGCTTTTCCAGCTCGCATGTGCGTTGCGGGCCGTCCAGCAACACGGAAAGGATGACCGCCTTCCAGCGTCCCGAAAAGACGCCTAGCGCGCGCTCGACCGGCAAGCCGGGTAGTCTCTTGATGATCTTCATCCGCCGACCACTGACCAATTCGTGTGTAGATCGGAACGACTACCGAAGAATAAACCTTCGGCAGAAATCTGATCGGAGGATGATCTATGGCCGACCTGTTCGAAACTCAACTGCTTGGCGGCACTGTTCCGCTGAAGAACCGCATCGTCATGCCACCCATGACCCGCACGCGAACGTCCGAAGGCGACCTCCCGACCGATGGTGACCTCCCGAACGAGATGATCGCCACCTATTACGGCCAGAGGGCCAGCGCCGGCCTGATCATTTCCGAGGTCAACGACGTGGATCAGTCCAGTCATGGTTACGCGAGGATACCCGGAATCCACTCGGAAGCCCAAATGCAGGGCTGGCGCCTGGTGACCGATGAGGTTCACCGGCATGGCGGCACGATCTTTATGCAGTTGTGGCACGTCGGCAGGTTGGCCCATTCCTCGCTTCTGCCGAACGGCCAGGCCCCGGTGGGCGTGACCGGCGAAAGGGCTGCGGGTTCAGAGGTGTTCGCCCATGGCCCGGACGGACGGTTGCGTTTTATGTCTGTGGAGACGCCGAGGCCTCTCAGCACGGATGAGGTGTCGGCCATGGTGGGCACCTTCGCCAAAGCCGCCGCCAATGCACGGGAGGTCGGATTCGATGGTGTCGAACTCCATGCGGCCAACGGCTATCTGATCGAGCAGTTCATGAACTCGGTGCTCAATACGCGCACCGACCGTTACGGCGGGGGCAGCATGGAAGATCGTACGCGCTTCCTGATGGAAGTCGTCGATGCGGTGGTGGCTGAATTCGGTCCGGGGCGCGTGGGTGTTCGCCTGTCTCCGTTCGGCAAGTACGGCTCCATGCCGGCGGACCCTCTTACGGAGGAAACGTTTCTGTACGTTGTCGAGCAGCTGGGGCGTCGCGGCGTGGCGTACATCCATCTGCTCTACGAGCTACTGCCCGAAGGAAACATGGAGGCGGCGGAGTTCAAGCCTCGGTACCTCGACCACGCGCTGCTTGCCAAGGCTCGGGCGGTGTTTCCTGGCGCCTTCATCTGGTGTGGCGGCTTCAATGACCGCGAGCGCGCCCAGGCTTCGCTCGACACCGGGTTGGTGGACCTGATCGCCTTCGGCAGACCATATATCGCAAACCCGGACCTTGTTGAGCGTCTCAAGCACGGCTGGCCGTTAGCCGTAGCGGACCGATCAACTTATTACACCCGACGCGGCGAGGTGGGTTTCACGGACTTCCCTGCTTATCCGATCGGTAGTGCTGCACGCGATGCAGCCTGACCGCGGCGGTGGGTCGAGGCGTCCGGTGCCGGGCGGTTTCTGCGGACGAACATTTCTCGTCACCGGTGCCAGCAAAGGCATTGGCGCGCACTCTCAACGCGGCTCGACGATGCCGATCATCATGTGGTCGGCATCGCCCGTGGCAGGCCAGTTGTATCACCGGGCAGACCCTATTCGTCGATGGCGGTGGATCGACCGGAAGGGTGGCCATCTGAACCGAAAGTACAGGGCGACAAGGACTACAATTCCGTCGTTCAGGCGCCCAGCACCCACACTTCAGCAAGGTGCTGTCGAGCTTGATCACTGAAAAGCAGGGCCAGCGCATCCAGCAGGCGCTTGCGACGCTGCAATAATCCAAACGTGAAGTCTAACCCAACCCAAGCAAAGGAGCCCCATGATGGGTGCACCAACGAAGACTGCCGACTCCACCGTCGTCAACGGCATCAATGTCGACGACCTGGTTGCGCTGATCGACGACGTCAAGCGCAAACCTGCCAAAGGCAAGACGAACTGGCACGCCGTCACGACCTGGCAGGGCCAGACGCGGAGCCGCGCCGAAATCGAGCGTTATGAGATGGGCGGAGAAAAGGTGCCGCGCCGGTTCTGCATCGACATCGACGAGCCTCGCGAACTCGGCGGAACGAACCGTTTCGCCAATCCGCAGGAGCATCTGATCGCGGCGCTCAACGCCTGCATGACCGTCGGATACGTGGCGCAGTGCGCGGTGCGTGGAATCACCCTCGAAAGCCTGTCGATCGAAACCGATGGCGAGATCGATCTTCGCGGCTTCCTCGGGATCGATCCTGCCGTGCCCCCAGGCTACGAGACCCTCAGATATACCGTCCGTATCAAGGGTAGCGGCACAAAAGAACAGTTCGTCGAGGTCCACGAGGCGGTCATGGCGACCTCGCCCAACTTCTACAATTTATCCGAGGCTGTGGCTCTCAAACCTGCCTTGATCGTCGAGTGATTGCACGCTGGTGCAACCCCGGACGAAATCTCGGCCGTACTGCAGCTGGCCGCCGCGCTCTCAAAGGCAAACTGGTCGATCCGATGCTCTTGACACGACCGCCGAACTGATCGCGGCGATCAAGGTGTCTTGGCTTCGGATATAGCAGTAACATCAGGATGTATGTCATGACTTTCAGCGATTCGTCCCTGCCGCCGGTATTGCCCGAGGATGCCGCGCCACTCGTGGCCACGGTCGCGGGGAAAATTTGACTGGCTCTGGATGGCACTCGTGGCCCAGGACAGACCATCTTCATACCATCCAGCAAAGAAATGAGCGTATGCCATCCAGGTTTGAATCAAAAACAAGCGAGGATCGAGAGGACTTAGGCGAATTGCCGCCGAAAATTGCTCAATCGCAGCGTCGTCATTTCCGAGATAAATATTTGTCCAGCCTTTCCAATTGCGCGCCAAAACCGAATTGGGATCGAGGGCAATGGCGCTTGCACAAAGAGCTTCCCCTTTCTCCGGCTCTTCGAGTACGTATGAGTACGCTTGTCCTGACAACGCAAGCACCAGAGGATCATCCTGGTCGAGCTGTATCGCTCGTTCGGCAAGCTGCCGGGTTTCAGCCCGCTCTTGGGCAGCATTCCTTGTCCACGCCCACGCTTTCTTCTGTCCAAAATTACTTGCTGCAAAAGCGTAGGCCCGGGCGAACGCAGATCGAGCGAGATTGCAATTTTCGTCAGCCTGAGAGCTTCAACATTTCCCTTTCGGGTTTGCTGGTAGGCGACAAACAGCGCGCGAAGATAGTAGTCATAAGCCTTCAGATTCTCCGTTGGCTTGCGCCGGACGCGCTCCATTTCGGCTCGCTCAAGCTGCGGAGAAATAGCGCCTATGACGCTGCTTGTTAAGCGATTCTGCAAATCAAAAATGTCTGCGAGATCTGTGTGTACCGAAAACCTTATCCGAGTTGATGAGGTGACGGAATCGCCTAAGCTGGAAGAATGATCGGGCTACTCTGTTTTGTTTTGGCGGTCTTGGCTTCGCCATTCAAGTCGAAGTTGCGGCTTGAAGCGGAGAACGCGGCGCTCCGACATCAATTGATTGCCTTAAGGCGTAAGCTGCATGGTCGCGTCCGGCTCACCAACGATGATCGCTGGTTCTTCATTCAGCTGTATCGCTGGTTTCCATCGATCTTGCAGGTCCTCACGATCATCCGGCCCGAGACGCTCGTGCGTTGGCATCGGGCCGGCTTTCGCCGCTACTGGCGTTGGAAGTCGTACCCACAGGGAGGGCGGCCGCAGATCGACGCCGAACTGCGCGCGCTGATCCGGCACATGAGCATGGAGAATCCGCTTTGGGGCGCGCCACGCATCCATGGCGAACTGCTCAAGCTCGGCTTTGAGCTGGCGCAGTCGAGTGTCGCCAAGTACATGGTTAAGCGGCGAGGCCCACCAAGCCAGGGATGGCGGACCTTCCTGCGTAACCACGCGCCGGACGTTGCCGCCATGGACTTGTTCGTTGTTCCCACCATCGGTTTCGACCTGCTCTATGCATTCGTCATCATCCGACTGGACCGCAGAGACTTGGTCTTGATCAACATCACAAGAAATCCGACGGCGGAATGGGTTGCACGTCAGATTACGGAGGCCTTTCCTTGGGATGAGGCCCTAAAATACCTCATTCGCGATCGCGATCGCATCTATGGCAGCCTCGTTACGCGCCGATTGCGCGCCATGGGCATCCGCGACAAGCCTGTTGCACCGGCCTCGCCGTGGCAGAATGGCCTTGCCGAACGGTTGATCGGATCGATCCGCCGCGAGTGTTTGGACCACATCATTGTCCTGGGCCAGGTGCATTTGCGTCGGGTTCTGCAATCCTACGCCGACTATTACAATCGTGTCAGAACGCATCGGTCGTTGGACAAAGATGCGCCGGTTTCTCGCCCGGTTCAGCGGACCGCAAGCATCAAATCGTTCCCCATTCTCCGCGGACTCCATCACCACTATGTCCGGCTTTAGGTTTTCGGTACACACAGGAGCTTAGCTCTGCTTCTATGGTCTCAACTCATCCCTCGCAACATAGTCTTCCGCTAAAATGCTAAGCTCTTTCGCACAGCCAAAGCATGAAGAAATCTCCAGCAACCATCTTTCGAAAAAGAATCGGGATTGCAGAATCGAACGCTGACGCACGTCGCTGTAGGTCCTTCAGCATGGCTCGCGTTCGTCGTCAGGATGCCCGTCTTGATCATCGCCCGCGCCTTGAGCTCCTCCGAGCGCGCCTTCGGTCCCCGCCTGAAAAGAAAATCGCCCGCCCGTAACTCCAGCGAGTCGCTCTGCCTTCGGCTCTCTATATTGATTTCAATACAGCACCGAGCAAGGCTTGGGCGGCCGCGCGGAATTATATCGAGCCCACCGAATTGAGAGTTCGTGTGACCGCCTATTCAGTAGCAGCTTCAGTAGCAGCCAAAATCGCCAGCTCGCCGTGATGCCGGGCGGCTTTGTCAAATCAGGTGGCCGGAATCACATTGTGGTTGAGCCGGAACATGTTGGCCGGGTCGTAGGTTTTCTTGATGGACGCCAAGCGCGCGTAGCGCTCCGGCCCGTAAATCGCCGCGCCGTCGGCCGCCTCATCCGGCGCGAGGTTGTTCACGAAACGCCGGTCGCCCTGCCAGGGCTTCATGCCGTCGAGCAGCTCGGCGACCGACCTCTTGAGTTGCTGCTCCTGCGACAGCGGACCGGCCGAGACGCCGAGCAGGCTGTACGGCAGGCCCCTTGTAGCTACGGCGTTGGGCATCGCCGGCTCCCGGTCCCACGCCCCGCCCAGGGCACGAAGCTCGGCGATCACCAGGGCGGTCTCGGAATCCGGACCGACCAGTTCGATCAGTTTGTCCTGCGCCTGCGCCGGAAACTCTCGCAGCATGATGCCCCGTTCGTAGTAGGGCAGCGGGTCGGTCGGCTCGCTGTGGATCGACGCGACTTCGGTGTACGGCATGTCCCGCACGGTGTCCAGGACTGCCGGAGCTACCGCCCGCAGCGGCGCTATCATCCGCTCGCCGTCCGCGGTCGTGCCGTTGTAGGCGATCCGCACGGACACCAGAAACTTCCCGCGTACAGGCTCGGGCACTCCGGGCACCGACGGCATCCGCATCACGGCGATCGACGTGACCATGCTCTCCGGGGTGCTCGGGTGCCAAGCGGTCCAGGCTCTCAGCACGTCCGCCGTACGCTCACCGGGGAAGTAGATGCCGCCGCCGTAAAGGCGGGTCACCGGGAACAAGTCGAATTCCAGCGCAGTGACCACTCCGAAGTTGCCCTTGCCGCCGCGCAGCGCCCAGAACAGGTCGGGCTCGGACTCGGCATCGACATGCCGCAGTTTGCCGTCCGCGGTCACCACGTCGAGCGAACGCACGTGGTCGGCGGCGTAGCCGTGGGAGCGGCCGAGGGTCGGGCTGAGGCCGCCGCCTAGCGTATAACCGGAGACTCCCACGGTGGGGTTTGACCCGTTCAGCGGGGCCAGCCCGGCTTTGGCCGCCTTTGCGATGACCTCCGACCATAGGGCTCCGGCGCCGACCCGAGCCGTGGGGCCGGCCACGTCGATCGTTATGTCGTTCATTCGATGAGTCGCGATCACGACGGCGCCGCGCGCCTGGCCGACAATCTGGTGGCCGGTTGTCTTCACCAGGACCGGCCGGTGCTGCTCCGCCGCGAAAGTAACGGCGGCCTGGACATCGCGCGCGCTCTCCGGCACCACGATCGCCGCAGGCACCAGCTCGTGATTCAGATTCCAGACGGCGCGTTCGTCATCGTATCCCGCCTCGCCCGGCAATAGAACCGAACCCGCGACCGCAGCCAGGAGGGGCGCGGCATCTTCCGGCAATACCGGCGGCAGCGACGCATCGTTAAAAGCCATGACATACATCCCTGTTTCTAGTGCCATACCCAAGCCAAGACGCGTGGACGGTCCGAAAAGCCTCTGTTGTTCTCCTCCGCCGTTCGTGATTACGGGTGTGTGGGTGGGGCCTGAATTAGTGCGGTTCCGAAACCAGACGCGCCTCACGTTAGGCCGCCGAGCGGGGCCGCGTCGTGGGTCGAACGCGCCCTTTCGTGCCTCGCGTCACGCACTGGCGTCGCCCGACGAATTCGACGATTGACTGGAGTATGCCAGCGGCATGCAAGTCGCCGGTGCAGAATGGTGTCGCTCGCGATCTCGGCGGCGAGGTCGAGGTCTCGGGGGGGCAAGCAGGACGAGAGCGTGATCCTCCGTCGATCTCGTCGAGGTGAAGGTCGCCGCGGACAAGACCGCGTAAGCCGCGGTGATCCGCTATCGGCGGGTTTGTAGAAGAACAGGGTGACGAAGAGCAGGGTGGTAAAGGAATCTGAAGGGATCACCAAGTCAACCCAGAACCAAACATACCAGGTGAGAACCGGACGTAGTAGGAATGTTGGATGCGGAGCATGTTGTCCGGCTCTGCCGGGAGATCAACGAATAAGTACGCGCTAACAACTAACCTATTGCCGGCGCCTCACAACCCGGTAGCCAGGGTTCGCGTTCCTGGTTGCGGTGCTGATCGGCCTCTCGGCGTGGCTTCATTTACCTGGGACCTGGGCCTTCATCTTTAAGCTGGCGACCCGATCGTCTCAGCGCTGCTCAGCTCATCACTGCCGGGTGTCACGATCGCGCGCTTCTCCAACATTTGATTGCGCGTGGCGTTGAAGAGTCGGATCGGAGCCCTCTTTTAGGAGCTTCAAACCACAGCCTTAAGGGATCTTGGTGACAATGCGGAGTGCTGACCGTCTGATGCGCAGTGCTGACCTTCTGCAGACGCCCGAGTTGAATTACGAACAGTGGAGGGATCTGTTGCGCCCGATTTGTGGGCTGCACACGATAGACAACCCTGAAGCCTTTGCCGGCCGAGTTCGACCCCGGGACATCTTCGGACTTAATGCGTCGGAGATTAGGAACAACAAATGCCGTTGCGAACGGACACAAAGGGATATTCGCCTTGACGGCCTTGATCACTGCTTTGCCGTATTTCAGGTCGCTGGACGATCAACGATCATTCAAGATGATCAGGCCGTAGCACTGGGGGTGGGAGATGTCGCGTTCGTAAATTGTGCCCGCCCGGTGACGTATCTTAATGATGGCCACGAACAGTGGATCACACTGCAGTTGCCTCGCCAGCGTCTGATTCGTGGCGTTGGATTCGAGCCGCGCGGCGGCCTTACTGGCTGCTCTGGAACGCCTGCATCACGCCTGCTATTCCAACTCGTTCTGGACGCCGTCAACGAAGAGGTATCTACGCCTACGTCGGCCGGCAACTATATGCAATTGGCGGTTTTTGATCTGCTCGGAGCGCTATTAGCGCCGGAAGATCCAGCACCGAGGTCCCTTCATTCGGATCGATTGTTCAGGCGCATCTGCTTTGTCGTCAAAGATCGCTTTGCCGATCCGGATTTCGGTCCATCTAAGATTGCGGCCGAGGTCGGTATTTCGCTACGTTATCTCCAAAAACTGTTCACGAACCGCGGTTGTAGCTGCAGCGGCTTCATTCAATCAGTGCGCCTGGATCAAGCTGCGCGCAGTATCAATCGTCGGGCATCGATGAAGTCGGGCCAGAGTCTGAACGAGATAGCCTACGCTTGTGGGTATCGCGACTACAACAATTTCGCCCGTGCGTTCCGCCAAAGGTTCGGTCACGCACCCAGCGTTCACCTACAGGGAACGACGCCAACCTAGTGCGTGGCGTAGCGGCCGCGGCGGCGCGTTAGACCCAGGACGCCGGCCGCGCGGTAGCCTGTCTGAGATGGCAGCTGGCGACGGCCGCGTCTCGAAATGTATCGTCAGCGTGGACCATCACAGATTCCATTCTGGTCAGTTCGCTTTTTCGCGCGCAGCATCAATTGGCGGCCTCTCAGTCTGGCGAGTACATCCCGACATATCAGGACTGCCGTGAGTCCTACGGCGAGAACCTAACGCCGTTGGTTGCGCCTTGACGGGCTATCAGCTTTTCGACTTAGGCGTCGACTCTTGGCCGAAACGATCTGGCTTCTGCAACGGTTTCTATGCGCAGCCCTTCGAGTTCTTGCATTGATGTCGCAGGACTTCGGCAGCCGGGCCAAGGACGTGCGGCAGAACAGCTGGCGCTGAACGAAGCAAGCTACACGGTCTCGCCGAAAGTTAATTGTCCTGCGCGCGAGCAGCCAGTTGCCGACGCCTCAGCATCCGCCGGTTGACCGCGGGAGAGCGTCGGCGTGAGCGGTCAATCGGCCGCGAACGTCAGTTCATTGATATCGAGGCTGCCAGTGCTAATGTTAGTGCGCCCTGTCGGAAACTGCTGGAAATCGTGCTAACAAGAAATATCGACGCTGGCTAAAGCTTGCGGAGAAAGCAGGGTACTCCCAACTCCTCGTTCGCGGTTGGATCGCCTACTGCATTGATAGCGTGAACCGCTTCCGTCCGACGACGCACGGAGAAGTCAAGCACCGCGTCGTGCGCAGCAGCAGCCCCTTAGGAGAACCAAGCATGGATTCCATTTCCCGTCGGCATCTATTGGCGGCAACCGCCGCCGGTGGTCTTCTTACGACTGCGGGTCTCGCGCATGCGCAAACCGGAGGCGCCGCTACTCCACAGCCACAGCGGCCTGGTCACGGCGGCACCGATCCCGGCCCGCGCAATCTGATGCGGGATCAGCAGAACCCGGATCTGTTGGTTCCGCCATCGACCGATCATGGCACGTTGCCGAACCTGCGCTTCTCGTTTTCCGATGCGCATGTGCGGCTCGAGCCGGGCGGCTGGACCCGCCAGGTCACGCGGCGCGAGCTCGGGGTTGCGACGTCCATCGCCGGCGTGAACATGCGTCTGAACGCCGGCGGCGTGCGCGAGCTGCATTGGCACAAGGCGTCGGAATGGGCCTACATGCTGTATGGCAAGGCGCGCGTGACGGCCGTCGATTCCGAGGGGCGCTATTTCGTCGACGATGTCGGTGTCGGCGACCTCTGGTTCTTCCCGGGCGGGACCCCGCACTCGATCCAGGGCCTCGGTCCCGACGGCTGCGAATTCCTTCTCGTCTTCGACGACGGCGACTTCGACGAAGACAACACTTTCCTGCTCAACGACTGGTTCCGGCGCGTGCCGCCCGACGTGCTGGGTAAGAATTTCGGCGTGCCTGCCGCGCTGTTCGGCCACACCCCCGAGGAAAGCGAACGCTATATTTTTCCCGCGCCGATACCGGGGCCGCTCGGCTCCGAAGCCATACCGGGCGCACAGGCGGCGGAGACGAACTACACGTGGCGGATGATGGAGCAGGTGCCGATCAAGACCAGAAGCGGATCGGTGCGGATCACCGATTCCCGTCTGTTCCCGATCAGCACCACGACCGCCGCGGCGCTCGTCGAAGTCGAGCCGGGCGGATTGCGCGAGGTGCACTGGCACCCCAATGGCGACGAGTGGCTCTACGTCATCGAGGGGCAGACGCGCATGGGCGTGTTCGCCGGCCAGGGGCAGGCCCGAACGTTCGATCTGCAGGCCGGCGATGTCGGGTACGTGCCGGTGGCGATGGGGCACTACCTCGAGAACACGGGGCCGAACACGCTGCGATTTCTCGAGACGTTCAAGAGCGACCGCTTTGTCGACTTTTCTCTAGACACCTGGATGGCAGCCACGCCGCCCGAACTGGTGCAGGCGCATCTGAACCTGGATCCACAAGTGATGAATGGGCTGCGCAAGGCCAAGGCTCTGGTCGTGCCCGAATAACGGCGTACGTCGGAGTGCGTCGCGGCGCACTCATCGGCCGCCGACGGTGAACCGGGGCTGGCGGGACCCGCCGCCAAGCTTGCGGTGGACAGAGGCTCCGTGGTTCGCCTCAGCGGCAAAGCCTCAGCCTCCTGCTCGCGAAAGCGGGCATGTAAGCAGGGGTAAGGGGCCGAATACCGCGGGTCACAGGAGCCACTCGAATGAACTGGAATTGTAGCGCGATCAGACAGGAGACGCTACGTCTCGGTACGTTTCCCACCCAGCAGTCAGCAGATCAGAGCCCGCATTCGCTTTCTGCTGTGACTTTGTTTGAACGCGAAGAGCTAACCCGAAAGCTGCACCCGATATCCTCGTCTTTCGATCCGACGCAAGCCGTGTATTTTGAAAAAACATTCGGATTATTGAAATACGACACGACCGGATGCTGCAACCTAATCGTGTTCGATGAAATGGATGAGGAAAAGGTCATGATCGGCTATCTCCGTTTCGTGCTTGAATGGATCGCGAACACCGACAAGGTAGGTATGCAGGTGATGCGCGTGGCGATTGCAATCGTCTTCCTGTGGATCGGCGCGCTCAAGTTCGCCCCCTACGAGGCCGACAGTATTACACTGTTCGTTGCAAACAGCCCGTTTTTGTCATTTTTTTACAAGCATCCCAATCAATACAAGGCCCACCTTACGAGGGAAGGAGAGTTGAAGCCGGCTGATAGAGCCTGGCAGACGGAAAACCATACCTATTCGTTCTCGGATGGATTGGGTTCAGTCGAGATCATAATCGGCCTGCTGACGTTGGTCGGGCTTTTCTCGCGTCGATACGGAATGTTGGGAGCGATACTGGCCTTTCTCACGCCATTCGTCACGTTGTCGTTCCTGATCACGACGCCCGAGGTTTGGGTCCCGGCGCTTGGCGATACGCCGCACGGCTTCCCTTGGCTCTCAGGCGCCGGTCGGCTGGTGATAAAGGACGTCATGCTGTTGGCCGGCGGCTGGCTCATCATGACCGACAGCGCCCGCGCCTTGCTCGAGGTCGGCCGGCAGCCTGCTTCTGATCTGGGAGGCGTCCGCCATTTTCTCGGCGTGGGGAAACTGTAAGTGGTGAAGCTCTGACTGGCGGAGCATCACTTGCTTCAAATCAACGCTTGCTCGTGGTGATCGGGCTGGTGCTCAGATTGATGGGGCTCGATGCCGGTTCACGCGGCGAGGCGACGAGGACACCTTTGGGCCCCAGCGGTGCGCCTCACCGGCTGATCACGCTGGTCTTCGGCTTCGTGCTATAGCCGATCGCGATGATCTGGCCTATCTCGATGTGCCCGCGAACTGGACGGCGGAGTCCCGGCCATGATGATCGCCCTCATGACGCTCAATCGGGCGCTGCCGTTCGCGCTGGTCTGGCTCGGCGCCATCCGCTTCGGGGCGTTTGCGAGGCTTCGCCCTTGATCACGAGCGCATTTGATGACCCTCTGGGCGACCAGCTGTCTACGCCGGTGAGCTGACGAGGCGATCTTCAATTCAGACTCTCAGGTCGGATCGACCAGTTTTCCACTTGATCGCGCCTTCTGCATTGAACAGTCAGCCCGACAAGAGCCTGAACTTATTCTCGGGAAGCTCACTCACTGAACTGTCGTGCCATGGCGGCCGGCGCCTCGGATCCTGCTCTTCCGGACGTTCACTGTCGGTTATATCGATCGCGAGGATGCCATCCGTGGCATCTTCGGTTAGCAATTGTTCCGTGAACGGCTGCATGACCAAGCATGAGTGACCTGGATTGGCTATAGCGACGCTCGCCAGTTTTTTGAGCGGCGATCGCAAGTGAGCCCAATGCTTGACAATCAGCGACCAATTGCAACCGTCCTTTAGCGCGCCGTTCAGAAGGCCGTTTGACAACGGATCGTGAGGTGCAAAGACACCCAGGCTGTTTGCGATGTCGATCACATGCAGGCCAGTGGGAAGAAGCACCAGGAGGCCGACTTTGTCCTTGCTCATCCTAACAAGTCTCATGACTTTCTCCGTTCGGCAGCAGTGCGGTTGCCGTACCGCTACCTCGTTCTAGCGAGTAAAGTTGTTCCGCCCCGAGCATAGAACAGTACCAAGATTAGTAATTCTGGCTGTACCATCGCGCGATGGCTGCCGTCATTGGCGGTTTTGACAGGTTTGGTCATCAGGGTTAAAGGCGGGAACAGACACGGCGCTGTCCGCCCGCGTCTTTCCGGCATCATAGGATTTTCTGGACATTGCACGGAAATCTTGGCCGATAGATTGACCGCCTTGATGAGGCGATCCCACGAAAGGGGGCGTCTGCTTGTCCTGCAACGTCCAAAGGCATCGGCCTCGAACACTTTCTCGAATTTCGCTTTTGGCATCGCGTTTCTACAAGACGTCGGTGAAGCCTTCGCCATACCAACCATCTAGTACCGAGCGCACCTCCGTCAGTGCGTCCGACGATCAATACAGAGCCATCAACCTGCTCGGCCCAGCATCTTTGGTGACCACAGACGTTGTCTGGATTGTCTGGAATGTCAGGTGGGTCGCAGATGACACGCGACCCCGACTCCAAACGTTGCAATAGAACCTGCGCAGGCGAAGGCCAAAGCCCGCGGCTACCGCCTGTCGCACAATCTGAGAGCTCGTGGCTTTCGAGATCGACGATCAGCGTAACAATCGGAAGTGAAGGAAAGCATACGCGATGGTCGCATATGCCCTTAGCACCGACGGAATGAGCCGATCCAAAGCGTGCGTTTCGACAAGGCTGCGTGCGGATCTAATAGCCAGTAGACCCATTCTCATCCACGCTGAATTAGTATGGGTCAGGGAAGGACATCATGCCGACAAACCTGCCTGCGATTCCATCGACCGCCGTATTCCTATGTTCGGCTCTTCTTGCTTTTGGATATGCTGCCGCCGCACTTGCCGCTGCGCCAGCACCCGTAAAAGGCGACTATTTCCATACCGGGGCCGGCGCGCGATATCTGGAGCGAGCCAAGGGCGACATCGTCACCGTGCCCTTGCGCGGCAATATCAATGTCCTGATGGGATCCGGGGCAAATATCGTGGTTCTGTCGGGAAGCGAGGGCAAGTTCCTCGTCGATGCCGGCATCAAGCCGTCGAAAGACAAGTTGGAGGCGGCTCTCAATAAGATCAGCCCGTCACCCTTGAAATATGTCGTAAACACCCATTGGCACTGGGATCATACCGACGGAAACGAGTGGATGCAGGCAGCCGGCGCCACGATCATTGCACAGAGAAATACGCTGAAGCATCTTTCCGATACCACTCGCATCGATGATTGGAATTGGACGTTCGCTCCCCTTCCGGCCGGCGCGCGCCCGACGATCATCGTGGAAAATGAGAGGGATTTCACCTTTGCGGGCGACTCCATAAAGGTGGAACATTTCGGCCCCGGCCATACTGACGGCGATGTGTTGGTGTACTTTGAAAAGGCCGATGTGATGGCCTTCGGCGACACGTTCTGGAACGGATACTATCCGTTCATCGACAACGAACACGGCGGCAGCGTCAATTCGGCCATCGCCTGGGCTAACAAGGCTATCGAACGCACCACGAATCAAACAATCCTGGTTCCTGGTCATGGGCCGGTCGGCAACCGCGCTCACTTGATCGAGTTTCGCGACATGCTGGTCGCGGTGCGCGATAAGATCGTTGCACTGAAGTCACAGGGGAAATCCCTCGAAGAAATCATTGCGGCGAAGCCGACCGCGGCCTTCGACGACAAATGGGGAAGATTTGTGATCGATCCGGAGTTCTTCACCAAACTTGTGTACGAAGGACTGTAGACGGTAGCCGTGGCCGTGCCGCCATCGACAAAAGGGCTGGGTTGGTGCCACGGCGCAATCCAGGCTGCAGTGATATTGAAACGCCGCCTCGCGAGCTGGAATATTGGCAAAGAGGCTTGGCCGGCCTCAGTGTGAACGTCTGAACCGCTGCAAGGGGTGACACATGACTGATAGCTTGATCGTCGTCGTTTCCTCCCGCCCTTTCGACGACACGCTGAATGCCCTGGTCGCCAGCGTGAAGCACAGGCAGGTAGAGGTGTTCGGCATTGTCGACCACGCCGCCAATGCGCGGGGCGCAGGCCTTACGCTTGGCCGCACCACGGTGGTGACGTTCGGCGGGGCGAACGCCGGCACGCCTCTGATGCAGGCGCACCAGACGCTGGGCCTTGACCTGCCGTTGCGCGTCTTAGTCTATGAGACCGCCGAAGGCCACGTCCGCATCGCGTATCGCGAACCCCGCGATATCCTGGCCGGACAGGGCGTGGCGCCGGACGCTTTCCCTTCGGTGGGCATCATGTCAGCCATGCTGGCGGCCGTCTCGGCCGAGGCCGCCGGTGGGAAACCCGAATAGACAGAGCGCCAGGGCAGTCATGAAATCGAAACGGATGAGGAGATCCGCCAACGGTTCGGTCACGCATCCGGTGTTCATGTGCGGGGCGACAACGCCAACTTGGTGCGTGACCTAAGGCACGAAAGGACGCGTTAGGCCTACGACGCCGCCGACTCGGTGGTCTAAGCCGATGACAGCGTGATGAAATATGCACGCCGCCATGCGTGATGAAGGTTTCGCTATCGCTTGATCTCAACCGACGATGTGGCTTTCGAACGGCAATCATCTTGCGGAACGCTTTGGCGCTTGCGGCGAGAGCTGAACGTCACTTGGACACAAGGCAACAGGAGGACCGCTGTGATCGACAGACGCACCTTTATACGCTCCGGAGTTATGCTTGCAGCATCCGGTGCCGTTCTGCCATTTTCATCAAATTCAGCTTTGGCTGAGACTGTGACGTTGCCGTTCGGCAATGGCGAGCGGCCGCTGGTCAGATACCCTCAGAAGCGTTTGATGATCGGCCTGACCAGCCGGCCCCCACAGTTGGAGACGCCGTTCTCGGTGTTCAATGAAGATGTGCTCACGCCGAACGATGCGTTCTTCGTGCGCTACCATCTCGCCGATATTCCTCTGGAGATCGATCCGGATACATTCTCCGTTGAGATCAAAGGAAAGGTCGCCAAGCCGTTGAAGCTGTCACTGGCCGAGATCAAGAAGATGCCGGCCATTGATCTCGTGGCAGTCAATCAATGTTCCGGCAATAGCCGGGGATTTTCGGATCCACGCGTCGCCGGTGGTCAGCTCGCCAACGGCGCCATGGGCAATGCACGTTGGCGCGGCGTGCCGCTGAAAGCGGTACTCGATAAGGCCGGCGTGCAGCAGGGCGCCAAGCAGGTGACGTTCGGCGGCCTCGATGGTCCGGTGAGCGATAGAACACCGGATTACGTCAAGGCGCTGGATATCGATCACGCCCGTGATGGCGAGGTGATGCTGGCCTATGCCATGAACGGGACTGACTTGCCGCTGCTGAACGGGTTCCCGCTGCGGCTCGTGGTGCCCGGCTATTTTGGGACCTATTGGGTCAAGCACCTGAACGAGATCACCGTGCTCGACTCGGTGTTCGATGGCTTCTGGATGAAAGGAGCATATCGGATCCCGGACAACAGCTGCGCCTGCGTCGATCCCGGCGCCGCACCGAAGTCGACAGTGCCGATCAATCGCCTCAACGTCCGTTCTTTCATCACCAACCTGACCAACGGCGCCAAGGTGAAGGCCGGGGGCCCCACAATAGTCAAAGGCATCGCCTTCGATGGCGGAACTGGTATCAAGGACGTCAGCCTGTCGCCCGACGGCGGCAAGACCTGGCAGGCGGCCAAGCTCGGCAAGGATCTTGGCAAGTATTCGTTCCGTGAATGGCAGCTCTCGGTCGGGTTGCCGCCCGGCGCGCATGACCTCAAGGTTCGCGCCACCAACCAGGCCGGGCAGACACAGCACGAAACTGCAACATGGAATCCGTCCGGCTACATGCGCAACGTGATTGAAACAACGTCTGTTACAGCAGCCTGAGGAGCCTAGTCATGACCTTGCACAGGACTGCGTTGAGAGCAGTATCGATGATGGCGAGTGTTGCTGCGATCGCCGGCATCAGCGTCGCAGTTCGGGCCAAACCGGTCTCTTACGAGCTCCCTCCGGAAACCGCCACGTTCAAGCCGGGGCCAAACCTTGAGGTGGCGCAAGGCAATTGCACCGCGTGTCATTCGTCCGACTACATAAAGACTCAGCCACAGGGCCCAAAGTTTAAGAAGGATTTCTGGCAGGCCGAGGTCATGAAGATGATCAAGGTGTACGGCGCACCGATCGACGAAGCGGACGTCGGCAAGATCGTCGAGTATCTGTCGCAGACGTATTAAAGCGACTGCCTGTCGATCCGGCCGAACTGGTCCCGCGCTGCCTCGGGGGCCTCACGGGTGGATCTCGGGACGGCTTCGAGGCGCTATATGGATCAGTCGGGCACCGGTGAAGATACTGGTCGACCAAATACTATCTGAAGTCAGGGAGCAGTTTGGCGCGTTCTCCGGGAAGGCGCTTGCCTTTTGCGGCAGCTCACGACGCGGGGAAGTCGCGCAGAAAAACGTAATGAGATGGTGAAAGTGGGTTCAGAGCCTCGCCCCTATCCCCTAAGTCGGGGCCGGCGGTTGGAAGAAATTCAGTCTTTGGAGCATGCCAAGCCGAGCGTAACATCGCTGCAGAGTGGCTTCGTTCGCGCATCGCGAACGGGCGTGGTGATCGGCTCGTGATCTGCCCGGGAACTCAGAACGCAATTTTCAATCTGCTTAAAACGCTGATGTCGCCGGGTGATGTGGTTCTCACTGAAGCGCTGACCTATCCCGGGATAAGGGCTGCGGCCGGATATGCGGGCGTTCGCCTGGTCGGGGTCCCGATGGACGAGCACGGCGTCGTTCCGACCGCGCTTGACGCGGCGTGTCGGCGACATGCCCCCAAGGCGGTGTATTTGGTTCCGACTATCCACAATCCGACGACGGCGACAATGCCGCCTTGTCGGCGTGAGGAGGTGGCCGAGATAGTGCGGAGAAACGACGTATTGCTGCTGGAAGACGACGCCTATGGCCCACTCGAGCCGGACGCGGTGCCGCTTGCTCATTGATTCCGGAGCGGACATACTTCATGGCGAGCCTATCAAAGTGTATCGCACCCGGCCTCCGTGTATCATTTGTCCTGACCCCCGGCCGCGCGTCCGCGGAGCTTCTGGCGACTGCGCTGCGCGCAAGCGTTCAGATGCCGACGCCACTAACCGTCGCGCTTGTCACGCGGTGGCTGCAGGACGGCAGCGCCAATGCGATCATCGGCGCCATTCGAGCCGAAGCGGCAGCAAGACAAAAGTTGGCCGCCAGCGTGCTCGCACCACACTGCTTTTTGGCACATCCCAACGGCCATCACATCTGGATCCCGTTGCCGGGTGACTGGACCAGCACCGAATGGGCGCCGCATGTTCAGAGACAAGGTCTTGCGGTCGCCAGCTCCGAGCCATTCACCGTCGATAGCGTTCCGCCTCACGCTGTTCGTATCTCGCTCGGCGCCGCCAGCAGTCGATCTGATCTCATCAGAGCATTGGATGTCGTCGCCACCGCATTAAATCATCGATTGACCAAATCCGTCTGAGCCAACGCAATCGAACCAACTGCGTTGCCGTTAACAGGGGCCGCTGAGTACCCATCCGGGTGACTGAAAATACCAGACGGCGGTTCTGATCTATCGAGGCAGTTTAACTGCGGTATGCCCAGGCCGAATCTAGCTTCCTTTCTGGCCTGTAGGTCCCCGGTCCATACAGCCTCATCGGGGCCAGGTTTATTTCCGGAAAGCGAGCGCTATTTCAGTCCGTGCAAACGCAAGAGGAAGAAAAAGGATGATAATTTCATTTTTACCTCTACTCCTGGCTTCGCAACTGATCGTCACGGTTGCGCATAACGTTCCAAACTTCGACATTGAACGGGGGTGCAAAATCGACAGTGCCTCCGTATTCGACCCAAATGTAGGTTTGAGCGCAGCGATCAAGAAATGTGTGGACGACGAGCAAAAGGCAAAGGATCAGCTTCAAAAGCAATGGACGCAATTTGCACCGTCCGAAAAGAAAATATGCATGGGGTTAACAGCTGACGACGCTTCGATCCCACCAAGCTACGTTGAGCTGGAGACGTGCTTTTATGGTCAACGGTTAGTACGACCGAAGGATTAGCAGGTAAGGCGAGTTTGTTATTCACATCAAGAGCGCAATAGAGCGCCCACTCGCGGACAAAAACCCGCAGCCTTCCGCCGGCGCCGTCTTGCCTTCGACAAGCTGCCGTTGGTGTCGAGGCGCGCTCCTGTCAATCGCACGCACGTTCATACAGGCGAGGCAATCCACTTCGTCTGATTCCATCCACTCCCGCGAATCATATCCATGCGCGCCGTCACTGCCTGCCTTGTTTGCCGCGCGATGGGTTTCACCGGCGGGCTCGCCGTCGCCCACCGGATATGGATTGAACGAAAGTTGAAAAAAGAAAAATGAAGCAATCGTCATTGCCGCGATGCCGTCGATCACGTCGGGTCTGCACGCCACGGCGGCGGACGCGCAGCTCATCATTTCCGGCTAGCCGCGGTCTATGCGGTCTTTCTCATCACCGGCGGACGGCTTGGCGATATTTATGGACGCAATTTATGGACGCAGGTCCGTCTTCCTGATCGGGCTTGCCGGCTTCGCCGTGGCTTCCGCCTTCTCCGGTCTCGCCTAGTCAGGGCGACGACGTTCAACCCCGTGCGTGGCGCAAGGCACGAACGGGCGCGTTAGGCCCACGACGCCACCCGCTCAGTGGCCTAGCTTTGACGGCACGCTGCCGACGGCTGCCTCGCGAGATTTGTCGTCGGCGTGAACGACCGGCAGATTCCATTCTGCTCAGTTCACGTCCGCGTGCGCAATCATTTGTCTAGGAGTAGCAATGCAAAACATCGTTGTGCTGGTGGTATTGATCGTCATTGCTGCGTTATTGGCCTGGTCTGGTTTCCGCACTTGGCGTGTTAAAAACCACATCGGCAAATGGGGCGGCGCAGGTCTGTTGGCGCTGCTGTCCGTCCCGGTGTTGTCTGCCAGCGCGCTCGCGTCGCTCGGGATGATCAAGCGGCACAGCCGCTCCGCGCCCATCCCCGATATCAAGGTTGCGGCTACGCCGGATCTCACTGCGCCTGGCAAGGATATAGCCGACCGTCTTTGTGGCGCCTGCCATTCACTCGCTGGCACGCTCACCGGCGGCTACGATCTCGCGGTAGAACTCCAGGTTCCAATCGGGTCCTTCGGGGCTGCAAATCTTACTCCGGCCGGGCCATTGAAGCACTGGTCCGATGGCGAGATTTTCCGCGCAATTCGTAACGGCGTCGACGCGGAGGGCCGGTGGCTGACATTGATGTCCTACGTCAGGGCCGGCCGACTGAGCGACGACGACATCAAGGCCGTGATCGCGTATATTCGTAGTGTACCGGCGGCAGGAAATCCGACGCCAAATCCACCCGATCACATGAATATGCTCGGCCTTGCCATGCTCGGTGCTGGCATGCTGCCAAGCGATCCGCTGCGCCGGCCGAGATCCGTGTGCTGCGGAAGGCGGTGCAGCGCAATTCCCGATAGCAGCATCGCGCACGCAGCCGCCGAACCCGTGCGAAAACGTGAAAGCCAGATGTTGTTCAACCACTCGGTTCGGGTGTTTGTGTTCGCTGCGATGAAAGGAATCCGCCAGAAGCTAAAATTCGAGGACGAGCTGCTCTACGTCTCCGCGTTGTTTCATGACTTGCATGACGCTCCGTGGAGCAGTTGAGCCATCGAGCTGGCGCGACAGGGCAGGGTGCAATCCGAATTACAAATCTCGGTACTATCTAATGAGCCGGATGAGCACATCGCTTCCGCGGAAGAAATGGAGCAGCGAGCAAATCCGGAGGCGCGATCAAGTTGATCGCGACCGGTACCGCGACGCCGACAGCTCAAAACCTTGTAAGGAATTCTCGGATGACGCAACGCATGAAGTACCGGAGCGTGACGCCGGCCGCTGGTCGCGAGAAGGATGTCATAGTCCGCGGCGGGTCCGCTATTTCACCGATCGAGATCGAAAGAGCGTTGCTGAGCCATCCGCTGGTGCGCGATGCGGCGGTCTTTGGCGCGCCGGATCCTGTGCTGGGCCAGCGCGTGGCGGCCGTTGTGCAGCTTGAGGGCGGTAGCGACGAGGCGGCAATCGATAACATTGTGGGCGCCACCAGGGAGCAGCTGGCGGATTACAAAGTGCCGGAGCTGCTGGTGGTCGTGGACGCTGTGCCGCGCAACCCGCTCGGGGAGATTGATCGCCAAACGTTGGCACAACTTATTCTCGGCATACCCGCTCACCAGCGTTTGCAGTGAGAACCGGCGCTAGAGCGGGGTGGGATTAGATTGAATCGATTGAGGATTCCGCGCTGGAAGCCGTGCGCCGCCAGTCTTGCGAAACAGCAGCAGCCGCCAGCACCTGTCCTCGCTGCCGCAGAGCCAGACTAGGTTTCTGAAGACCGCGGCTATTCGTCATGTCCCACGGTGAGTTCTTTGACTAATGCCAACATAAAAGTGGCAGTGGCAGGTTGCTGACGATACAGAACGGAAAATTGGCGAGAGAAGTTCAATGGGACGTTTTTCGAACCGTAGATTGGAGCAAATTCTCTCCACCAACTCTGCTCCACCAGGTCGCAGTGTCGTCGATCAATATAATTGCTGCATCCTAGAGATCCGCGCCAACTCGCCTATAATCCCCAGTCGATCCGCGCCGGTCGGACCATCTATGGAGATCAAGTCGATAAACTGCTGTTGGCTGGGAAAATTACCGGCGTACCCTACTAGACCCCACGCGAGCGCTAATTATCCTAACCTAGCGATCGGAGTAGATTGGAGGCTGACCACCAATTGACCACCGAAACACCGTGAATAAACGGCGATAATGGTGGCCAATCGCGAGCAAACTGCACTGTTTTTGTTGATCTTTCCGATTGCTACTTACGTTCGGGACGCAAGGGACGCCCACAGTCAGATCGCTACTTGAACCGAATGTCGGTATCGGTGGTTGCCCCGCAACCAACCAATACGGCCTTCATCACCACTACCCAGGGTTTAGTCTAGCTTCGGTACACACAGCTCGAACTCACGAGGCCGTCGCGTCGACGGGGCTGATCGCATTGCCAATCAATCTCATTGTCGTGAAACGGTAATATTCGCTCGTTAGCTTCCGCGGCATCGTCGGCGACGGGGCGGTTGCCGACGCATTATCTCGAGGCCGTCAGCAAGTGGATCGTCGAACACGTCGTGGACGGCAGTTGTTGTCCTGTCTACACGACGGACAGTCTATGCTTCAATAAGTCGAAGCGATAGCCAGGCCGGATCGAAGCGGGTTTCAAGTTGTTTTGTCTTGGGCATGGTCCCGTGCGGACTTGGGCGGCCGCGCTAGCGTTGACGGGAATTATTTCGACGACCGGATTGGGGTTGGCCCAGACCGCATCAATGGACGGGCCGATCGAATTCAGCATTCCGACGCAGCCCTTAGCTTCCTCGCTCGATCGTTATGGAGACGTGACCGGACGGGAGGCCTTTTACGATACGAGTCTTGCGCAAGGCCGTGTGTCCGGCGATGTCCATGGTGTATTCACACCACGCGAGGCCTTGCAGAAGCTGCTGACCGGAACGGGGCTGTCGGCGCGGTTCATGGCCGACAATTCGTTCGTGCTATTGCCGGCGTCGCAAATCGGCAAGCCAGCATCACGCCCGTCGGGCTCGGCGGCGTTGGATCGGCAGTACTATGGTCTCATTCAGGACCGACTTCGAGACGCATTCTGTCGAAGCAGCGACGCCCCTCCGGGCAACTATCGCTTTGTCGCAGTGTTCTGGATCGGTCCAAACGGCGCAAACGAACGGTCGCAACGTCTTGGCTCATCTGGCAATGTTGGCGTCGATCAGCGCATAGACGCAATCCTGCGCGATGTCAGATTTGATGAGCCGCCCGCAGGATTCCGGCAACCGGTCCTCATTATGGTCGTACCGCAAGCGGCCGGCGTGACCATGGGCTGCGACGCCCCGCTCCCGGTCGCGCGACAGACGAGAGGCGCACCTTGACGGACGCAGCTCTTTCGACCTTACGACGACTGTTCATCGATCGGTATGATGACCTCAAGGCACGACTGACGAAGCGGTTGGGCTCCGCGGACCTCGCTGGAGACGCGTTGCACGATACATGGGTACGACTGTCCCGTGCGGATTCCGTCGGCGTCGTCCAAAGCCCCGACAGCTATCTTTTCCGCGCCGTTCTCAATGCGGCAGAAGACCAGCGCCGTGCCGACAAACGCCATCTGACAGCCATCGAGATCGACAGCCTGTTCGATCTGGCTGACGAGACGCCTGGCCCCGAACAGGCTTTGCAGGCGCGCTCCGATCTGCAGACATTCGAGTCGGTGCTCGCTGAGCTTCCTCCGCGTCGCCGGGCCATCCTGCTGGCCCGGCGCCTCGACGGCCTGTCGCGGGAGGAGATCGCCGCCCGGCTTGGCGTTTCGATCCGCCTGGTGACAAAGGAATTGCGGCTCGCCCACGAGCATTGTGTTGCACGTTTCAGGAATTTGCAGGATTGATCGTGTCCATTTGGCCGTCGAGAATCGTCCTTGAAGCCAAAGGGCCATTGATGGCCGATAGCAGCAACGCGCCGGGCGGCGCGGGACCGAGATGACCACAATGCGCGACCATTCCGCCGAACTTAGGCCGGTGGAACGTGAGGCTGTCGCCTGGGCGCAGAAATTGCTGTCCGGGGACGTAACGTCGGACGATGCAGAGGCGTTGAAGCGCTGGTTGGCGCAAGGCCCCGATCGCGCCGCGGCATTTGCAGCGGCGCGTCGCGCTTGGCGCGACGTCGGACCGATCGGTGAAGTCCTGCGCCATCGCGGGGGCGAACTGGCCGTCGATCTCTCTGAACTGAGCTTGCGCCGTCAGGTCATGAACCGGCGCGTCCTGCTCGGCGGCGGATTGGCTGCAGCCGCCGGGGCGACGTATCTCGCTATCGATCCGCCGTTAGGCTTATGGCCGTCGCTATCCGAGGTGCGCGCTGATTTTCGCACCGGAACCGGTGAGCAGCGGGTCGTGACCTTTGCAGAGAATGTCTCGATCAACATGAATACGCAGACGAGTCTTGCGATTCGCCATCCCCAGGATGGTGTCGATCGAATCGAACTGATCGCGGGTGAGGCGTCGTTTGCGACGTCGTCCCACACGCGCGGAGCATTGGCGGTGCTGGCCGGAGGCGGCTCGGCCATCGCGAACACTGCCCGCTTTGACGTCCGCCACATAACGTCCGACCAGAAGGGGGCCGTGTGCGTCACCTGTTTCGATGGATCGGTTCACATTGTACACGGGGCAAACGCGGCGGAACTTCAGCGGGGGCAACAGATCCGCTACGACTTGAGCGGACTTAGCCAAATTGCGACGGTCGACATGGAGAGTGCGTCTGACTGGCAACGTGGCATTGTCGTCTTTCGCGCGACGCCGCTGGCGGAGGTGGTCGCGGAAATCAACCGTTATCGGCCGGGCCGCATCATCCTAACCAATGCAGTCCTTGGGAAGCGCGAGGTCAATGGCCGTTTCCGAATCAATCAGATGGACGATGTTCTGACGCGGTTGGAGCAGGCCTTCAACGCCAGGATCCGGAGGTTGCCCGGCGGCATCATGCTGTTGGGCTGATGGCAAAAAAAGACTCAAAAAAATTCTGGATTCTGTGCCCGTTTGCGATCGGGATTCCGTCTTGCTTCTGACATCACCCTGGAGACCGCCAGCCGGCGCGGCGAAGGTCGCACTGGTCGCGAGGGATTGCAAGGAGCCCCTGCGTGCCCCTCCATCACTTCGACTGCCGCTCATCCCATGCCCGTCGGTCGTTACTCCGCACCGTCAGCGTGCTTGCGCTCACATTAGTGGGCGTCCACAGCGCGCAGGCAAGGCCGCTCGGCGGCTCGTCGGGCGTTGCGGCGACGACGGCTGCGATCAACGCGGCCAGTGCGGCCTCGCAGCAGGCGCAGGAGGCGGCGAAGCAGAGCCAGGGCGCGCTGTCGCGGGCCGTCCAATCCATGCAGGCGGTGCAGGCGGCCGCGCGGGCCGCCGCGATGGTCTCGCAGCGCTCGACGACGTTGCCGCAGGTGAGCGTGCCGAACGGCCTTGCGGCCGGCGGGCTGCAGGTGGCGCCGGGCGGCGCCTGGCAGGGCGCCAATGCCCCGACGCAGTCGGTCAGTGGCAGCCAGACCAATGTCGGCATCCAGCAGACGGCCGCACAGGCCATCCTGGAGTGGAACAGCTTCAACGTGGGTGCCCAGACCACCTTGACGTTCAATCAGCGCGGCAATGCCAACTGGGTGGCGCTGAACCGCGTCACCGGCAGCAACAGCCCGAGCCAGATCCTCGGCAACGTCAAGGCCGACGGCCAAGTCTACATCATCAACCAGAACGGCATCATCTTCGGCGGCGCCAGCCAGATCAACGTCGGCTCGCTGATCGCATCAACCGCTGACATCACCAACGCCCAGTTCCAGACGAACGGGATCTACGCGACGCAGAGCGGCACCGACAGCAACAACCACCCCAACTACGTGCCGAGCTTCACCGGCGCCGGTGGCGTGGTCAGCGTGGAGGCCGGGGCGCAGATCACGACCCATGCGCCGGCCTCGGCGACCTCGGGCGGCGGCTATGTGCTGCTGATGGGCACACAGGTCAGCAACGCCGGCCTGATCCAGACCCCGAACGGGCAGGCCGCGCTCGCCGCCGGCGACAGCTTCGTGCTCCGCCCCGGCTACAGCACGATCGGCAACCCCAGCTCGACCACCCGCGGCACCGAGATCGCGCCGCTGTTCGGCAGCGGCAGCTTGAGCGGTGCGGTCGGTAACAGCGGCCTGATCTACAGCCAGCAGGGCGATATCACGCTGGCGGGCCATGCCGTGACCCAGGACGGCGTCTTGCTGTCGACCACCTCGGTGAACCAGCGCGGCACCATCCATCTTCTGAATTCCGCCAGCGACGGCACCGGCCGCGTCACCCTGACCGGCAATGCCTTCACCGCAATCGTGCCCGAGACCGACAGCGGCGCCATCGCGCTCAATTCCAAGCGCGACGCGCTGATCGCGGATTCGGCGACGCAGAACATCGCGCGGCCCGCTGCCGCCGCGGGGCAGTTCGACAACCTCTCGCTGCTGGCCGACCGCGAGGACCAGTCGCGGATCGAGATCGTCAGCGGCGGGATCGTCGATGTCCGGAACGGCTCGCTGACCCAGGCGCAGGGTGGCCAGATCGCGGTCGGCGCCGGCCAGCGGGTGTTCGTCGCAAATGGCGCCACGCTCGACGTCTCCGGCACCACCGGCACCGTGCTGCCGATGAGCGCCAACAACATCCAGGTCAACGTCCAGGGCAACGAGCTGCGCGACAGCCCGCAGAACCGCGACAGCCGCAATCTGTTCAACGCCAATGTCTGGATCGACGCCCGCGACCTGACGCTGGTGCCGGCCGGCACCGGCGGCTACGCCACCGATCGCTATTATACCGCGGGCGGCCTCCTGGAGGTCTCGGGCTATCTCAACAACACCGGGCACCGGATCGGCGAATGGACCGCGGTCGGCGGCAGCATCACGCTGGCGGCGCCGGAGGTGATCGCGCAGCCGGGCTCGACCTTCAACATCTCCGGCGGCTCGGTGAGCTATGCGCCGGGCTACATCATGACCAGCAATCTGCTTGGCGCCGATGGCCGCCTCTACAACATCGGCAATGCGCCGGCGGACGTAAAGTTCGCGGCGCTCGGCGGCAGCTTTAGGCGCCCGCATCGCGTCGAGGGCAAGGTTGACGATCGGCTGACCGAGATCTGGGCCTCGCCGTTCGGCAAGGGCGCCGTCAACCTGCGCTGGGAGGACGGCTACACCGCGGGCCGTGACGCCGGCAGCCTGATCCTGTCGACGCCGACCTCGCTCTTCGAAGGCCAGATCGTGGCCGGCGTGATCGACGGCGAGCGCCAGCGCAACGCCCGCCCGGCCGGCGTCACCGATGGCTACAAATTGACCCAGGACGTGGCGCCGCTCGCCGGCACCTTGGCGCTCGGCCAGTACACGGCCCTCGGGCTGGCCGGCGCCTACGGCACCGATGTGGTGTTCGGCAACGTGGCCGCCAATGTGGCCAGTTCGATGTCGGCGGCGAGCTCAGTGCCGACCGAGCGCGCCAACACCGCCTGGTTCGATGCGCCGACGCTCGACAGCTTCGGCCTAGGCGGCCTCAACATCAACACGACCAACAAAATTGCCGTCAACGCGCCGCTGAGCTTCGCGCCGGGCGCGCAGGTCAAGCTGGTCGCACCGACTGTCGACGTCGCGGCCGACATCACGGCGCGCTCCGGCACCGTCACCGTCAGCAACATGCTTACCAGCGCTGCTGTGGGCACCAAGACGCTGACGACCCCAGCCGGCGGCGTCGACCTCACGCTGAGGAGCGGCGTTACGATCGACGCCCGCGGATTGTGGGTCAACGAGTCGACCGATCCTGACAGCGCCGCCAACCTCGGCTTCCTGAACGGCGGCAGCGTCACCTTCGATTCGTCGCAGAATGTCGCCTTGGCGGCGGGCAGCACCATCGACGTGTCGTCTGGCGGCGCCGTCCTTGCCGACGGCAAGACCCAGGGCGGCAAGGGCGGCAATGTCACGATCATGGCCGGCCACGCACAGCAGGACGCCGGGACGCCCGGCGATGGGACTCTCGTTCTCGACGGCACCATCCGCGCCTATGGCGTCACCGGCGGCGGCACGCTGACGATCTCTTCGCCTGGCAACCTCCTGATCGGCGACAACGCAGCGCTGGCGGGCGGCGTGCTGCCAGCCGGCGCGCCGGCGCCCGTCGCGCTGAAGTTCAATCAGGCGCTGACCATTCCGGCGGGCCAGCCATTGCCCGTGGCGCTGACGCTGACCTTTACCTCAATCGCTTATGACGCGCCGCTCCCGGTTGACGTCCGGTCGGCGGGTGCGCCGAGCACGCCGACCGGCGCGGAATGGATTATTCCGACTGGGATATTGGTGCAGACACGGGTAAACGGCAGCACAGAGTATTACGAGGCAGGTCGCGTGTTGCCGGCGGGGTCGGTCATCTCTGGCTTTAGCCTGGGCGGATACACCGGTGATGTCTTTCCGGCCGGCACCGTCTTCCCTTCGAGCGTTTTTCTCAACGGCATTCCCGTCAAGCCCTATCAGATCACGTACGCCGCTGGATCGGTTCAATCCACGCCGATGACCTATCCGGTCGGCGCGATCATTCCGGCGGGAGCGGTGCTGCCCGTGACCGTGGCGATCACGCCGGCGCCCGCGCTCACTCCGTCGTTCTTCACCGCAGGATTCTCCAGCTACGACATCAATGGCGGGCAGGGGGTTCTCGTCGCGAACAACACCGTTCTTACGCCCTCGATGCCGGTCTACCGGTTTACCGCTGACAGCTATACGGCGCGCAGCGGCAGCGATCCGTCGTCGGCGATGTCGCTATGGCTGCCGCCGCTGTTCACCGAAAGCCCGACGAGCGCGACGCTGACGCAGCGCGCCGGCGCCAGCGTGACCTTGCGGTCGCTGATCAGATCCGGGGGCGGGGGGCTCGTCGATGGCGGCGCGATCGTCGTCAGCGACGGCGCGTCGATCAGCGTCGATCCCGGGCAGAGCATCAAGCTCGATGCCTTCGGCCAGATCACCGTGCTCGGCAATCTCACCGCGCGCGGCGGCAGCATCAACCTCGTCAACGACGCTGATGGCAGTTCCTTTGACCAGGGGCGCAACTTCGATGCGGCGGGTAACGGCCGCGGGGTTTCGATATGGATCGATGCCAATGCCAGGCTCGACGTGTCCGGGCTGGCTTACCGCGCGTTCGATTCAGCCGGTCACCCTTACGGCCAGGCAACCAATGGCGGCGCGATCGCCATCAACGGCGGCGGCGCCTTCGTGATCGTCCGTCCGGGCGCCGAACTCAATGCTGACGGGACGCAGGCCGCGATCGATCTCGCGGCGGGCGGCAATCCGCAGACAGCCAGCCAGCCGCTGACGCTTGCCAGCAACGGCGGCTCCATCAGGCTGTCCTCGCAGAGCGGGCTCTACCTCGACGGCGACATGCGCGCGTTCGCCGGTGGCGCGGGCGCCGCGGGCGGCAACCTCTCGATCGCGCTCACCACGCCGGTCTTCCAAACGCAGTCGTTCCCCTTTGACCTGACTACTAAGTCCGCCTCTATTCCAGCGACCGCAGTCCTCCCCAGCGTGATGACCGTGGTGCAGGAGCGCCAGCCGTCGTTGTTGCCGTCCGACATCGCGCCCGGCACCAAGGCCGCCTCCCTCATGTTCGGACGGACCACGGTGAGCGCCGACATGGTCAAAGCCGGCGGGTTCGACAGCCTGACCCTGATCTCCGGCGACTACATGCACTTCTCCGGCAACGTGTCGCTGGCGCTCGGCCGCAGCCTGACGCTGACCGCGGCGGCCTTCACGTCAGGGGCGCCCGTGTCCGGACCGATCGATTCCTCGATGCAGCCGACGACCGGCAGTGTGAAGCTGTCGGCGCCCTACATCCTCTTCAGTGAACCTGCGTCCGAGGTCAAGGATGGGTTCACCAGCGGCAGCATTCGCAATCCCGGCGGCGCGGCGGTGCCGACCATCGCGACCTTCGAAGCTGACGCTAACCAGATCGACATCCAGGGCCTCGTCCAGTTCTCGGCGCGCGTGCCGAACAACATGTTTGCGCCGGGGTTCCTGACGACGAAGCTGGTCAGCCAGGGCGACATCCGCTTCCTGTCGATGGCTGAGGTCATCACGACGCAGCTCGCCACCAGCGGCAATCTCGATCTCCTCGCCGCACAGCTCTATCCGGCGACCAACACCCTTGCCGCCGTGATCGCGGGCAGCGGCAATTCCGATCCCACCGTGACGCTAGCCATCGGGCGCACCACCGACACCATTCCGGACGCGCCGCTGTCGGTGTTCGGCAGCCTCGCATTCCAGGCACCGATCGTCGAACAGGGCGGCATCGTCCGCGCACCGTTCGGCTCGCTGACTTTCGGCATGGGCTATCCTGTCTTCACGCCACGCGTCGATCTGCTGCCCGGCAGCCTGACCTCGGTCTCCATGGCGGGCCTGACCATCCCCTATGGCGGCACCATCGACGGAGTCACCTACAGTTACAACGGGGCCAGCGTGCGCTCCGTCGCTCTGACCAACTATGGCAACACGGGGAATTGGTCCGGCATCACGCTGGATGGGCAATCGGTCAATGTCGCGAGCGGCGCAATATTGGACATGTCCGGCGGCGGTACGCTCAGCGGCGCGGGCTTCGTCTCCGGACGCGGCGGCTCGGTCAACGTGCTCGGCACCCCGCTCGCCAACGCCAATCCCGCGACCCCGGTCAGCAAGGCCAGCGACAAGGTCTACGCCATCGTGCCCGGCTATGCGTCCAGCTACGCACCGATCGCGCCCGAGAACGGCGCGGGCGATCCGGTGGTCGGCCAGCAGGTCACCATTCCGGCGGGCGTTCCGGGCCTGCCGGCCGGCACTTACACCTTGCTGCCGTCGAATTATGCGCTCTTGCCCGGCGCGTACCGCGTCGAGCTTGGCGGCAGCAGTACCAACTCGATCACGAGCCCTGCATCGGTGGGCAATGGCACCTACGTCGCATCGGTGTCGACGGGCATCGCCAACACCGCGATCAAAAGCAGCCTCCCGGTGACGGCCCTGATCACTTCAGGCGCTTCGGTTCGCAACTATTCGCAATACAACGAGCAGAGCTACAGCGATTTCCAGATTGCGAACGTGACGCAGTTCGGCGGCGTGCGTCCGCTGCTGCCGGCCGACGGCAAGGCGCTGCAGGTGAAAGTCGAGGCGCCGTCATCGCCGGCGACGCGATCGGCACTGACGTTCGACGGCACGGCCTTGTTCCAGGGCGCGCAGGGCGGCATTGCGGGACAAGCGTTGCTGCAGGGCGTCGGTGAAATCTATGCCGATGCGCCGACAGCCGGGTTCACCAGCGGCTCGGTGCGCGCAGCCGATCTCAATGCGCTCGGTGCACCGCGCCTGATGGTCAATGGCTACGATGGGATCGTCAACGGCGCGATCGTGTTCCAGGGGGGAAGCGACATCGTCATCCGTGACGGGGTCACGCTCAGAGCAGGTGAGATATTCCTGGTCGGCGGCAACATCAGCGTCGGCAACAATGTGACCTTGACCACGGTCGGGCGGGGCACCGCGCCGTTCGATTCAGACTCGATCGGCATGCGTTACAACACCGCCTACGGCGTCTCACTGCTGGCGTTGTCCAACGGCAACCTCAATTTCCTCGGTTCGCAGGGCAACGGCGCCATCACGATCGGAGCAGGAGCGCAGCTTTATTCCGAAGGCACGCTGGCGTTTGCGACCAACGGCGCGTCGAGCATCGACACCAGCGCTCATTTCGGATCGCGCAACATCGCGCTCGCGGTCGGCACCATCAATATCGGCGACGCCGCGACCGTCGCCGCGGCCGGCGCACCGACCGGGTTGCTGTTTGACCAGACGCTGTTCAACACGCTGGTCAACGGCGATCCGCTCCATGGGGCGCCAGCACTCAAGACCTTCACACTTAGCGCAGCCAGTGCCGTCAACCTGTTCGGCAGCGCCGCGCTCGACGCCACCGGCAGCGGCGTCGATCTCGTGCTCAACGCGTCAGCGATCTACGGATACGGTGCGGCAGGCGACCGCAACGTGATTGCCGCCAACAGGATCACCTGGAACGGGATCGCCGGCGCCACGCCGCCGGCCATCGCCGCGGGCGGGCCGGGCACCGGCACGGGCACGCTTGATCTCGTCGCCGACGTGGTCGATTTCGGCCGCTTCGTCTCGCTCGATACCAGCTCGGTGCGCCGCGTCGTCTACGGCTTCGACAACGTCAACATCACCGGTCGATCGCAGATCGTTTCGGCGGGCGACGGCAAGCTGTATGTCTACCAGTCCCCGAGTTCCGATCCTGCGGCCGTGTTCGGCCGGAGCGGAACAGGCGGCAACCTGGCGCTGACGACCCCCTTGCTGACCGGCGTGCAGAAGTCGGTCATGGCCTATGCTGCCGGCGGCGCGCTCAACGTCGTCGCACCCGCAGGTGCTAGCCCGAGCGCGGCAAAGACCACGGTGTCGGGCGCCGAGATCGATCTTACCGGCGACAGCGTCGCCATCGGCAGCACCATCCTGCTGCCGAGCGGCAAGCTCGTGGTCAACGCCACCAACAACATCGCGCTCAATGACGGCAGCCGCATCGATCTGAGCGGCCAGCCGTCTCAGATCCAGAAGGCCACGGTCTACGGCTTCGGCGGCACGGCGATCTTCAACAGCGCGCAGGGAGGCCTGACGCAGGCCGCGAGCGCGACGATCGACGTCTCCGCCACCAACGCCGATGCCGGATCGATCAGCATCAGCGCGGTCAATGGACCGGTCGCGCTCCACGGTGCGCTGAACGGCACGGCGGCGGGTGGCTACACCAGCGGCGACTTCAGCGTCACCACCGCCACGCTCTCCAACGCCGACTTCGCCGCGCTCAACGCGCTGTTGACCCAGGGCGGCTTCTTCGACGCGCGCAGCTTCGACATCCGGACCGGCGATCTTGTTATCACCGACGGCGTGAAAGCCCGCAGCGTCACGGTTTCCGTCGACGGCGGCAGCCTCACCGTCGCCGGCACCATCGATGCCTCCGGCGCCGCGCCGGGTACGATCCGGCTCTCCGCCGGCAACGGGTTGACGCTGGCCTCGAGCGCGGTGCTCGATGCTCACGGCACGGTGCTGCAGGCCGACAGCTACGGCCACGCCATCGAGGCGAAGAACCGCGGCCATATCGAATTGACCGCCGCGGGCAGCACGCTCACCCTGTCGCCGGGTGCAACGATGAACCTCACCACGCCGGATGGCGTGGCTTATGGTGACGTCCAACTGAACGCGCAGCGCACCGGCGAGACCTCGGGCGACATCGCCATCGCCGCCGCCGGTCCGCTCACCATCAAGGGCGCGTACAGCATCGCGCTCAACGCATTCTGGACCTATGACCTGCCGGGTGGCAGCGCCATCAGCCAGGCAACGCTTGACGGCTACGACGCCGCGAGCACAGCCTTCATCAATGCCGCGCTGACGAACGGCGCGCTGCAGGGCAGGATCGCAGGTTTGTCGTCCTACGGCCGCACCTTCCATTTGCGCCCGGGCGTCCAGATCACCTCGAGCGGGGACCTGTCGACCTCGGGCGATATCGACCTCGCGAAATATCGTTACGGCGCGAGCGCCGATCGTGACCCCAACTCCGCCACTTACGGGGCAGGCGAACCGATGGCGCTCGTGGTGCGCGCGGCAGGCGGCCTCACCGTCAAGGGAAGCATCTCGGACGGGTTCAAGTCAGCTCCGGGAACGCCAGCGGTCTACACTCCGATCGATATCCCGAACGATCCCAACGCGCAGTTGTGGTCGCCCAGCGACACCAGCCTGAACAATTCCAGTTACGTTTATTCCCGCAGCGTAACGCTGATGAATGACTGGACGATACCAGACGACCAGTTCTACCAGGATATGGTCTCGATCTATGGGGTCCCATTTGTCGATATCAATGGCCGTCAATATTGGCCGGGTAACACCATCCCGGCCGGCACCACGCTGGATCCCGGACCTTCGTTAGGGGGGAACAACTTCTTAGTCTTCGATATCGCCAATTTACCTCCCCTCGGAGCGGTGGTCACGCCCGGAATTCCCGGCGCGACCGGAACATCGGCGACAGCGCCAATGCTCGCGCCCGGTTCGCTCTCCGCGTCGGTTCGCCTCGTGGCAGGTGCAGATCTCGCCGCCGCCGATCAGCGCGCGCTGCAGACGGCACGGGCGCTCAACGGTCGCGGCAATCTCACGCTGAACGATCCCGCTTACGAATCCTCGCGCATGTTCAGTGTGGTCCGCACCGGTACCGGCAATCTCGACCTGCTCGCCGGTGGAAGCTTCAGCGAGGCCACGCCTTACGGCGTCTACACCGCCGGCACACAATCCGCGCCGGTCCTCGCGGCTGACGGCAGCAACCCTTACGACGTCGTTGGAGCCGCGAGCAGCGGCACTTGGCACGCATGGTATCCGGAGCATGGCGGCGACCTCCTGCTCACGGCTCAGCAGGATGTCACCGGCAACATCCAGATATCCAACAACAACAATCGCTGGGTCGACTCCGATCTCACCGGCAACTGGTTCGGCCGGCAGGGAGGCGGAGGCTTGTCCGCCGATCCGACCGCGTGGTGGGTCAACTTCGGCTCCTACGCAAAGACCTCTCCAGATCCCGACAAGAAGCAGTTCGTTGGTTTCCAGGGTATCGGCACCCTCGGCGGTGGCAACCTGACTGTGATTGCGGGCGGCAACGCCGGCGTGACAGGCAACGGCTCGACCGGTCTCGATCTCGCGGTGGCTTCGACCGGACGGGTGCTGGCGGACGGCACACTGCTGCAGACCGGCGGCGGCGATCTCACACTGAAAGTCGGCGGCAAGCTCAACTTCGTAATGCCGATCTTATCTTCGCAAGTGCCCGACTATTACGGCTCTATCACCGATCTGCGCGGCGATATTGTCGTGAAGGCTGGTTCTATCGGCGCGTTCGCGGTGAACAACAGCGGTGCCGCCTTCACCTCTGTCGATCCGCGCGCAACCGATCCCAATATCTTCAAACGCTCGCTGAAGACGCCTGGCCCGATCTTCACTCCGGGTGACGGCACCGTCAGCATCATGACGCGCGGCGACCTGGTGTTCGGCGGCGCCGGTGATGCCGGCATGGGAGCCCTGGTCGATCTCAACGGCATTCCCTACACGCTGCGCAATGCGGATGGCACGACCACGCTCGTCGCCAGCGGCGGACAATCGAGCTTCACGCTATGGAGGCCGGCGACTGCGATCAATCTGTATTCAGCCGGCGGCGACGTCGCACCGTTGACGGGGACCGCCTTCAACGCCGTCGAAAACAGCAACAGCTTCTATCCTGGTACGTTGATCGTCGCGGCGGCCGATGGCGATATCCGCTTTGCGGAGCCCGTGTCCGCCAATCAGACCTTCCCGGTTCTCGAACTGATCCCATCGCCCTCAGGCCAGCTCGAACTGCTCGCCGCAGGCTCGATCTACGGCTCGACCCAGGTGGTCGCAATGTCAGGGGCCGATATGAGCACGCTGGCAACGCCGTTCCGTCCCGTGTTTACCATGCCGGTAAGCAACGGCAGCATCACGCACGCCAGCCCGACCTCGGCCTACATGCTCAATCCGTTCAATCCGATCGCCTTCGGTGAGGACACGCCCATCTCCAATCTGCATGCCGGCGATACTCGGCCTGCGCTGGTCTATGCCGGCGTCGATATCGACGACCTGATCCTCGGGCAGCAGCAGAACGCCAGCAGCAACTTCCGAACCGCTCCGAACCGCGACACCTGGTACATCGCAGCCAAGCCGTTCGAGGTGATCGCCGGGCGCGATATCGTCGGCACTGGCACGACGCCAAGCGTGTTCCTGAACACGAGCGAAAACGATATCTCGCTCGTGCTGGCCGGCCGCGATATCATCTACCAGTCGGTCACCATCGCAGGCCCCGGCCTGCTTCAGGTGCAGGCCGGCCGCAACCTGTACCAGGGCTATTACGGGTCGCTGGTCAGTGTCGGCGATATCGTCAACCCGTTGAACAAAGCGGGTGGCGCCGGCATCACGGTGCTGGCGGGCGTCGGCCCGAGCGGTCCCGATTATGCTGCTTTCGCCAAGCTGTATTTCGATGCCGCCAACCAGTTGCCCAAGGACACGCCGCTCGCCGGCAGCGGCAAGGTGGTCCACAGCTATCACCAGGAGTTGCTGGCCTGGCTGCAGAAGCGCTTTGGCTACACCGGCACCGCAGCGGACGCGCTCGCCTTCTTCCTCGCTCTGCCCACGGCGCAGCAAGGCGTCTTCGTGCGTGACGTCTATTACAAGGAGCTCACCCAGAGCGGCCGCGAATACAGCGGTGCGATCACGAGCCCGCGCCTTGGCTCCTATTTGCGCGGCCGCGGCGCGATCGCGACGCTGTTCCCGGATCAGGATGCCAACGGCAAGCCGAGCGCCTATTCAGGCACGCTCACGATGTTCAGCGGCTTTACAAAGGATGTCTTGGGCAATCCCCACCTCGCCGATGCCGGCATCCAGACCCAGTTCGGCGGTGGCATCCAGATCCTCAATCCGGGCGGAAGGACGCTTATCGGCGTCGAAGGCGTGTCGCCGGGCGCCGGCGCGGGCCTGATCACGCAGGGCTCGGGCGACATCGACGTCTATTCGCTCGGCAGCGTGCTGCTCGGCCAAAGCCGCATCATGACGACCTACGGCGGCAACATCCTGGTGTGGTCGGCCACCGGCGACATCAACGCCGGCCGCGGCTCGAAGACGACGACGATCTTCACCCCGCCCAAACGCACCTACGACCCCTACGGCAACGTTTCGCTGTCGCCGGCCGTGCCGTCGGCCGGCGCCGGCATCGCAACGCTCAACCCGATCGCGGAAGTGCTGCCAGGCGACATCGATCTGATCGCGCCGCTCGGCACCATCGACGCGGGCGAGGCCGGCATCCGCCATTCCGGCAACGTCAACCTGGCCGCGCTTCAGGTCGTCAATGCCGCCAACATCTCCGGGCAGGGCACGGTCACGGGCGTGCCGACTGTGCAGGCGCCGAACATCAATGCCGCGCTGGCGGCGAACAGCACCGCCGGAGCAGCGCAAAAGACTACGGCGCCGACGCAGTCCACCACCAGTGACCAGCCGTCGATCATCATGGTCGAATTCCTGGGCTTCGGCGGAGGGAATGGCACGGAGCCTGATGCCAACAGGGAACCCGCGCGCAAGAAACAGAGCCAGAACTACGACTCCAACGGCATGTTCCGGGTGCTCGGCAACGGCACCTTTACGGCGGAGCAGACCAAGGATCTGACAGAGCAGGAGAAGCGCAAGCTCGACGACGAAGTGAGGAACAGAGCGTTGTAAAGGCAATGCGGCTGCAACGAGTCGTCGGAGGTTGTCGCTGAATTGCCGGCTGTTCCGGCTGACCAGTCCGCTTGCCCGTGGCGGACGACGCGAACCCGACCCCGATCTCGAGCGGCAAGCCGTCGTCCAAACTGGTTTGCGTCGGGGTGTTAGACGCCGTGAATAGACTCGCCGTCGCGCGTCGTCGTGGTCACGGCCATATTGAAAGCCTCAGTGGCAGAGAGGTTGGCAGGATCGGTAGCCGACACCTGGACGCCAGCGGTGCCGATATTTGCCGATGTCGGCGTGCCGTTGAAAGTTTGCATCGTCGCATTGAACGTCAGCCATATGGTACGCGCCGCGTCGTTCAGGCCGGTTGCCGAATAGGGGAGAGGGCTGCCATCGGGATCATTGAAGGTGCCGCCGGGCGGCATCAGCGACAAGGCCGAGCCGACGACCGCATTCTGGTTGGGGGTCTGGGTCGCGAACACCAGTGGCGTGTCGGTTGTCGAGCCGGTATCGTTAAAGACGACACCAACCCGGTAATTGTCGCCCACGGCTCGAAAAGTGGCGGTCTCATTGGTGGATGTGGCGGTCGCCAGCAGCGTGCCGCTCCAACGATCGACCACATGGGCACTGGTATTTAAGTGCCATTATAAAAGCGGATCATCGTATCGGTTCGAGCACTCCTCCGGATTATGGCAGCCTTGCATTGGGGCCGCTACGGCCGAGCGATCTCCTGACCGTGCGACGAATGCCCATTTTCGGCCGGATAAGCCCAGGGGTGCGACGAGCAAGTCATTGATTGTTCTCACCCCGCGGCTGTCTCTTAACCATGAGCCACCGACCAGCAGCGTGCCGCCTAGGACTCCTCAATCGGCGCGTTCTTATTGCGGGAGGAGGAATCGGCGGACTGACGCTGGCATTGTTGGTGCATCAGCTGGGCGTTCCTTGCACCGTCTTCGAGGCCGCCACGGAAGTCGGGGAGCGCGGCGTGGGCATGATATCCCCCCACACAGCGCCCGCGTGCTAATGTTGCTCGGCTTTTCCGATGTCGGAGGTGGGGGTGCCCAAGGGCTGCACAGTCGCCGGCATCATGTCGATTCCAAAAGTCGGCAGCGCGGACAAAAGTCCGAGCAGCCAACTAAAGGCATAGGAGCCAGGGCTGATGCGCATGGGTGATCACTGCCGCTCGGTTTTCGGGAGGCGATAAGGGGGCTTAGGCTGCGCGATGGCGGGGCTGGATTGCGACAACAGCCTCCATCTCCTGGACCAGTCCGGCGGTGCCGATGTCAGTTGCTATGGCGTCACCGAGCCGGCGCGCAGCTAGGCGAAATTGCGGCTTCAGGATCAGCTGCGCAGCTGCCGAAGCGATCTCCTCTACCGAAGCAGTCGGCGGCAGCCGTAGGCCGGCGCCCTTGGCCTCCACGCGGATGGCATTGTCGCCCTGATCGCGACCCATCGGGAGCACTAGGAGGGGAACGCCGTTAAGGAGCGCGCGGTTGACGGTGCCGTGACCTCCCTGGCTGATGACGAGCGAAACCTCCTGCATCACCGCATCGTGCGGTGCGCTTCGAAGCAAATGCACATTGTCCGGGGCCTCAAGGCTATTGACGTCCAGGTTCGGACCGGCAGTCGCAACGGCCTCGACGTCAAGCTGACCCATCGCATGGATGATCTTCTGCACCAGTTCGCCCTGTCCCTGAGCGCCGGTGCTGCCGGCGATCAGCACACGCGGCCGATCCGTCGACCACGGCGCGCGCCACGACCCGCACCAACTCGGCTGATCGAGCAGTGGGCCGACATAGCGCAGATTGGCGGGCAACCAGTCGGCCGGGAAATCGAATGCGCGGCTCATCGCGAGCAACACGCGCGCCGCCCTGTCGAACAGGTCGAGCACATGGGAAACGCCTGGCACGCCCATCCGCGCACAGACGGCGTTGAAGCTCGGCAGGAAGCTGTCGAAAAGCGCCACCATCTCCTGAGCGGCGGCGTCGACGTCAGTTCGCTGCTGCGCCGTCTTCGGCGCCGCGAGGCCGCTGGCGGCGGGCGGCACCCCGGCCAGCGGCCGAAGGCTGACATGCGGCGAGAGCAGGGCGATGGGCACGCCTGCGGCTTCTGCGCCGAGCACTGCGCCAAGCAACAAATCAATGCTGAGCACGGCATCTGTTGCAGCTCTGCTTATTTCTTCCTTTATGTCAGCCGCATAGTCGTGCGCTGGATCCGCCATGATGCGGCGAAACGCATCGCGCAAGCCGGAGACGTCCGCGGGGTCCGCTGCTCGTCCGGTCGGCGCACGGCGCCAGGTGGCAAAGTCAAAGTCAGCGGCCAAGACTTCGTCACGCATCGCCGGATCCGCCATCACCCTGACGTGATGTCCGCACTGCCGCAACTGGCGACCGGCGGTCAGCAGCGGATTGAGATTGCCGGAAGTACCCCACGATACCAGAAGAAAATCATACGACACGGTGCATCGTCTCCTTCTTCATTGCCAGACCATTCCGAGGCCATAGAGCGGTGGTGGGCGGCCATTTGACCCCGCGGACTCGCGTGGACCGAAACCGCTAAGCTCGTAATCTCGGCGGGCTTCGCTACCGCAGCATTTCGAAGGTGAAGGGAATGGTTACGCCTGTAATGGCGCACTTGCTGCCATAACCGGAACGCACTGGAAGCGTCCAATTCGGTCATTCCGAACCACCTCACGATCGACGTGGTTCTGACCAACCTGGTGCCGACCTCACCCGTACGCGGCGCGCACCGGCAAAGCTTCAAGCGAAATAGTAATCGCTACTTCCAGGAATGACTTTGGCCGCGACTCCAATAAGGGGTCGCGGCCTTTTTTTGTGCCCTATAAATCGTCCAAAACAGCCCTGAGTCTCGGGTTGCGCGACCTGGTCGAAAATTCCCGTGTCCCGTCGACGCGGACGGTTTTCAGGTGGACCGGACATTCGGCCGGACCGGACATTCGGCCGGACCGGCAGGTCGCAAATGGGCCAGAAGCAGATAAAGCGATCGAAACTTTCCGACCCGGGCGACGACGACCGCTTCTATAAGGAAGCGGACACGCCTTCGTAGGCCCCTCCAGCGATCAGCTCACCGCTCCGGCTATTCGCTCGCAGGTAGCGCTGAGTTCGCGCCCAAGCTGCGACAGCTCCGCGTTCTGGTATCGCGCGAAGTGGCACTCTGGATCCTGCCACCGCACGAATACTTGGCCCCCTGATCCGGCGATCACCGAGAACTTCAGAGGCACCTCGAGCAGCGCGGACGGATCCGCCGCTAGAAGTCGAGCCATGAAGCGCGGATGGAAGAATAGGATCTGCCTTGTCGGTCCGATCTGATAGTTGCTACGTTGAACCACAGCCTGAGCGTCAATCTCGTGCAACACGAGGATGTCCGCGGCTTCAATAGCCAATCGCAGGCCTTCCAGCACGTCATCGAACGCCAGTGAAGTAGTCCGGAGGCGTTGAAATGGCTCGTGGCGTTTTCCATTGTCCAGATAGTCGACGACGATCATTTGCGTCTCTTCGCTCATCGATCCTTTTCGGCTTCCTGCTCCACAAGAGCCTCATAGGCGTCGAAGGCGCGAGTGGTGTAAACGAGCGCGGCGGCAGCATTTACTGAGATGGCGATGCCCAGTACCTCCGCGATCTCCCCTTTCGTCGCGCCGGCTTTTTGGGCCGCGGCGGTATGGACGGTGAGACAGCCATCGCATCGAAGAGTGATCGATACAGCCAGGCTAATGAGTTCCCGCATCTTGGCGTCCAACTTGCCGGTCTTGGCATTCGCGGCACCGAGCTGCACATAGCCGTTCACCGTGTCGGGGCTGAGTTTTCCGACGGCGTTGACGCCTAAGAAGATTTGCGCGCGATATTCAGTCCAATCAATCATGTGCATCGTACGTCTCCTAGGATTTCGTGTATCCGTCCGGTGAAGGCCGCCTTGCCGAATGAGGTGTGTTGTTGAGAACTGTCCTTATGGACAGTGATAGGCGCAGTGCCCAAGTCGAACGGCTTGAGGTGGTGGACACGGGCCGGCGGGGCGCTGGTCCGAGGACGAGAAGTTCAAGATCGTCCTGGAGAGCTTACAGGCGCCGCGCCAGGTCGCGGCAACGGCGCGGCGGTATGGCGTTTCCCGCTCATTGCTGCTGCGATGGCGGCGGTCGTTTCGGCCTGAGCCGAAGGATGTCGCCCAACCTGGCTTCGTACCGGCGATGGTGGTCGCGGAATCAGGGCCGACGCCTGGTCCGGTCGCGCCGGCCAGCAGCGGCGGGTCGATCGAGATCGAGTTTGCGGCCGGGGCTCGGATGCGGATCACGGGTACGGTCGACGCGGCGACGCTGAAGGCCGCCGTGGCGGCGCTGGCAGATGGACGCCTACGGTGATCCCGATTGCGTCGGGCGTACGGGTGTGGATTGCGACCGGCCACACCGATATGCGTCGCGGCATGAACTCGCTGGCCTTGCTGGTGCAGGAAGCATTCACGCGAGACCCGCACGGCGGCGACCTCTATGTGTTCCGTGGCAAAAGCGGCAAGCTGATCAAGATCCTTTGGCACGATGGACTGGGCATGTCGCTTTATGCCAAGCGGCTGGAGCGCGGCCGCTTCCTGTGGCCGTCGTCGACTGATGGCGTGGTGACAATCACCCCAGCCCAGCTTGGCTACCTGCTGGAGGGCATCGACTGGCGGATGCCACAACATACCTGGCGACCGCAGGCGGCTGGCTGATCGCTGGGATTTGAATCGGTGGCACGATCAGCGCTCCGGACAGAGACCGCGCCTTGTGATTCTCTGGTCGGCGATGGGCGCTCATGATTCTCTTCCCGACGATGTGACGACGCTGCATGCTGCGCGCCGAGCGAGCGGCCCGGTTGGCCGCGGAGGCGGAAGCACAGGCGGGGACGTTGCTGATCGAGAAGCTCAAGCTCACGATCAAGAAGCTGCGGCATGAGCAGTTCGGACAGTCCTCCGAGCGCGGCGCATTGCTAGACCAGCTCGAGCTACAGCTCGCCGACCTGGAGGAGAACGCGGCGCAAGCTGAGACCGCGGCACAGATGGCAGCCGAGAAGATTGCGGTGC
This sequence comes from Bradyrhizobium sp. Ses1, assembly GCF_059512365.1. Classification (NCBI taxonomy): domain Bacteria; kingdom Pseudomonadati; phylum Pseudomonadota; class Alphaproteobacteria; order Hyphomicrobiales; family Nitrobacteraceae; genus Bradyrhizobium; species Bradyrhizobium sp. Ses1. The sequence continues at coordinate 2,119 of NZ_JCAMOQ010000034.1, read as the reverse complement.
CATCGTTCGAGCGCCGCAAGCCAGCCCGCCGACCGCTACCGGCGCATCTGCCGCGGGAGCCCATCGTCTATCCGACACCTGCAATCTGCCCATGCTGTGGCGACAGCCGATTGCGCAAGATTGGCGAGGACGTGACCGAGACGCTGGAGCTCGTTCCGCGCCAGTGGAAGGTGATCCAGCACGTGCGCGAGAAGCTCGTCTGCCGGGCCTGCGAAGCGATCACCCAGCCGCCGGCTCCCTCGCATCCGATTGCGCGCGGGCGTGCAGGGCCCCAGCTGCTGGCTCATGTTCTGTTTGGCAAGTACGGCCTGCATCTGCCGCTCAATCGTCAGAGCGATGTCTACCAGCGTGAAGGCATCGACCTCGACGTATCGACGCTCGCGGACTGGGTAGGTGCCGCCGCGGCAACCCTGATGCCTTTGGTCGACGCAATCCGGAGCCTCGTCTTCGCAGCCGAGCGCATCCACGCGGATGACACCACGGTGCCGGTCCTGGCCAAGGGCAAGACCCGGATCGGCCGGCTCTGGACCTACGTGCGCGACGATCGCCCGTTTGGCGGCCCAGATCCGCCAGCGGCTGTGTTCTTCTACTCGCCCGATCGTGGCGGTGCGCATCCGGAGCAGCATCTGGCGGGCTATGCCGGACTGATGCAGGCTGACGCCTACGCCGGCTTTGGGAGGCTCTACGAGGCCAATCGCAAGGGCGGCCCGATCATCGAGGCCGCGTGCTGGGCCCACGGCAGACGCAAGTTCTTTGATCTGGCACGGCTCACCAAGGCGCCGATCGCGGCCGAGGCGGTCAAGCGCATCGATGTCCTGTTCGCCATCGAGCGCGAGATCAACGGTCTTGCTACGAAGGAGCGCCTGCGTGTGCGCCAGGAGCGTAGCCGCTCACTGATCGTCGAGCTGGAGGCGTGGTTGCGCGAGCAGCGCGCCAAGCTCTCGAGGAACAACGACACGACCAAGGCGATCAATTACTGGCTCAGCCGCTGGGATGCATTTAGCCGCTTCCTTGATGACGGACGGCTTTTGCATGTCGAACAATGCTGCCGAGCGTGAGCTACGGGCTGTCGCCGTGGGACGAAAAAATTGGACCTTCGCTGGGTCCGACGAGGGCGGCCGGCGTGCGGCTGCCATCTACACCCTCATCGCCACCGCCAAGCTCAATGACGTCGACCCGCAGGCTTGGCTTGCCGACGTGCTGGCGCGCCTACCGGATCATCCCGCCAAGCGCATCAACGAACTGCTGCCTTGGAATTGGAAAGTGCGAGGTGCCACATTAGCGGCTGCATGATCCATCGATCGCTCAGAGCCGCACGGGCAGCGAGTTGCCCACCGGCATCAGTTCATACGGCAGCTTCCACCCTGGTAACGACGCCACACGCTCGCGCCATTTGTTGAGTGCGGGAAACGCCGCAGCAATATCGAAGCCAGTCTCCTCTGTGGGATAGTATACGTATCCAGCCAAAGAAAAATCCACAATAGTCGGGCGGTCGCCCAGCATGAAGCCGCGATTAGTAAGATGTTTGTCAACGATCGAGAAAGCGCCTTCGACCCTCGATCTCATATAGGCAAGCACAGTTGGATGCGCGGGCTCCGGCATCATTGACTGGAGAATCCGGTGCGCTGCAAAGTTGCCCGTAAATCTGTGGTTGTCGAACAGCAGCCAGCGCAAGGTCTCAAACTTTTCCTCCGCGCCAACAGGGCAGAACATGCCGTGAGTCTCCGCGAGCCATGTTAGGATCGCCCCCGACTGGCTCATCCGTCTACCGTCAAACTCGAGAACCGGAACTTCACCCATTCCGTTCATTGCGGTACGCCAAGCAGGGTCACGAGTCTGGCCGCCAGCGAAATCGACACCGATCGGCTCCCAGTCGAGCCCCGCACAATTAAGAAATAATGCGACTTTGAACGAATTGCCCGAAGCGCCGACGCAGTGCAGCCTATAAGCCATCCATCGCCTCGCGCGGCCCGCAGCGTAGTCGCCGGCTGCTGACAGCGTCATGTCAGCAGCTTTGTTACGTGAAACGGAATGATGGTGGCCTAGGTCGCGTGGACAGTTATGTTAGCCAGAGCAGAGTTGCGGCGATAGCGACGACAGCGAAGTAATTTCGTGCGGT
>NZ_JCAMOQ010000033.1:0-90542 GCF_059512365.1 Bradyrhizobium sp. Ses1 | reverse complement strand
TCTTTTGCCACCGTCACTTCACAAGAAGCTTAGCGCCAGCGTCGGGGCGCCAGGACCACACGACTTCGCCGTCCGCGGATAGCTGCGCTCGTCGTTCACAGCACCCGCGTCCACCGCATCTCACCGCAACGTTCGTGACGATCGCGACCCGCCCTCATCCGCCGTGAGACGCGCGGAGTTAAATCACTGATTTGCCCGACGGCGAAAGCGGAATGTTTTTCGCGCGAGGACTGGACAGACTTTTGCTGATTTGCCCGTCGGGTTGTTATGTCGCACCCAAAATAGCCACATCGTCATTGCGAGCGGAGCGAAGCAATCCATAGCGCCGCAAGTAGAGACATGGATTGCTTCGCTGCGCTCGCAATGACGGAGGTGGTGGCGCGAGCCGCCGCACCCTCGGCAAGGGGCTTTTCGACGACGATTATTCGTGTACTAATAAACAATCCGACTTGATCGGCACGTCAGGCCGCGGGCACAATGCGCGGCGCAGGGATTGAGCGAAAAGGACAGAGCATGGCCCACGATGCACCGCAGGCGACCGGACCGAGCAAGCTGGTGATCCGCAATATCGGGCTGTTGCTGTCGGGGGCGCTGGAGCGGCCGATCCTCGACGCCGACACCATCGTGGCCGAGAACGGCAAGATCACCGCGATCGGCCGCGCCAAGGATGTCGACACCGAAGGCGCTACCACCATCGTCGATGCCAATGGCACGACGGTGGCGCCCGGGCTGATCGACAGCCACGTCCACCCTGTTGCGGGCGACTGGACGCCGCGGCAGAACCAGGTCAACTGGATCGACAGCTACCTGCATGGCGGCGTCACCACCATGATCTCCGCGGGCGAAGTCCACATGCCGGGCCGGCCACGTGATGTCGTGGGCCTCAAGGCGATGGCTATCTTCGCGCAGCGCGCATTCTGGACACTGAGGCCCGGCGGCGTGAAGGTGCACGCCGGCGCGCCGGTGATCGAATGCGAGATGGTGGAAGAGGATTTCAAGGAAATGGCCGCCGCCGGCGTCAAACTGCTCGGCGAGGTCGGCCTTGGCGGCGTGAAGGACGGCCCGACCGCGCGGAAGATGGTGGGATGGGCGCGCAAATACGGCATCCAGAGCACGATCCACACCGGCGGCCCCTCGATCCCCGGCTCCGGTCTGATCGACAAGGATGTCGTGCTGGAGGCCGACACCGACGTGGTCGGCCACATCAACGGCGGCCACACCGCCCTGCCGGACGACCAGATCCGCTGCATCTGCGAGGGCTGCAAGCGCGGCCTCGAACTGGTTCACAACGGCAATGAGCGATCGGCGCTCTACACGCTGCGCATCGCGCGCGATATGGGTGATCTTCACCGCGTCATCCTCGGCACCGATGCGCCCGCCGGCTCCGGCGTGCAGCCGCTCGGGATTTTGCGCATGGTCTCGATGCTGTCCTCGCTGGGCGAACTGCCGGCAGAGATCGCGTTCTGCCTCGCCACCGGCAACACCGCGCGGATGCGCGGATTGGATTGCGGATTGGTCGAAGTCGGCCGCGCGGCGGATTTCGTGCTGATGGACAAGGCGCAGCATTCGCCAGGCAAGAATATCCTGGAGAGCGTGCAGCTCGGCGATCTGCCGGGCATCGGCATGACCATCATCGACGGCATCGTCCGCACCCAGCGCAGCAGGAATACGCCGCCGGCGGGCAAAGTGCCGGAGATTGTGGGACGATAACCGATCCGGAGTCATTCCGGGGCATCGCGAAGCATCGAGCCCGGAATCCATCTCGCCGCAGAGTGCGCGGTAAAATGGATTCCGGGCTCGCGCTACGCGCGCCCCGGAATGACGGGGTGTGGGCGCGCCTACTCGATCACCTGCACTATCTTCTGCTGCTGCGGATCGACCAGCACGATCTGGTCGCCGACAGCGAGATAGCGATAGTTCCTGAGCTCGGCATTGCTGCGCACCATCTCCTCTGGCACGGGCTGCAGCGACAGGCAGTTCGATGCCGACGTTCCGCCCGACGAGGTCGTCGAGCCGACCGTGGTCGAAGGCCCGCGCGCCAACTCCCTGAACCTCGTGCGCATGTCGTCGCTGATGACGATGCGCTCGCGGCCATAGGCTGCGGCCCCGCCATAGCCCGGCCCTTCGTCGAGGATGTCGACGACTTCGTGCCGCCGCGGATCGACGATCACGACCCTGTCGTCGACGAGCGTGTAATCGTAGTCGCGATATTGCGGAGCAATCCGCACGATGTCTGCCGGCAGCCGGTGAGGCTGGATGCTCGGCGGCAACGGCTGGCCGATATTGACATTCACATTGGAGGTCCGGGTTGCCGTTCGATCACTCCGTAGCTGATCCACGATCTGCTTGCGCTGGTCGTCATTGACGTTTGCAGCGCGCTGACCGGCCTGTCCAGACGTTTGGCCGGTCCTGGTGGCCTGGTCCTGCGTCGTGTCGCTCGGCCGCGAGCTCTGCTGCTGCGTCGACGTGCCGGAGGGCTGTGCCGCCTGATCGCGCTGATCCCTGCGGTCGCGGTCCATCTGCTGCTGGCTCTGCTGCCTGGTATCGGCAGGCTGCCTGGTGTCCTGCGCGCGGTCACGTCCAGTGCGGTCCTCGCGACCGCGCTGCTGCTCGGTGGTCTCCTTGGCGTTGCGACCTTGCTGATCTTCCTTGCTCTGCTGCTGCGACGCGCTGGCTGGCGGTCGTTCGCGACGATCCTGATCCTGGCTTTGCCGGGTCGGCTCCTTGCTTTCACGTCCTTGCGGCTCCTGAGCCTGCTTGCTTCGCTCACCCGGCGACTGGCTCTCGCCGCGCTGCATGTCCCTGGCGCCGCCCCTCTGTTCAGATTGAGTGCGTTCCTTCGCGTGGTCGGCCGCCGCACCCGAGCGCTCGGTTTCCCTGGATGGGGCGCCCGAACGATCCATGTCTTTCGACTGAGCCGTGGGCGCCTGTGCGCGAGGGCTCTCCTCGCGCTTCTGCGATTGATCCGGCGCCTGCGCAATGGCCGCGCCGGCGCCGATGGTCATGGCGATTGCCGTTGTGTAAAGCCAATTCATCCTCATTGGGGGAACTCCTGTTGGTTCCTCTGCCCGCCTCTTGAACCTTAGCAATGTCAGCCGCCGGGTTTTGTTCCGCCGACAATCCGGCGGACTCTGGACGCTTCAGCGCAGCTTGCTCAGGAGCGCGATCAACGTCTCGCGCTCCTTGCCATCGAGCGGCGCCAGCGTTTCCTTGGTGATCGCCAGCGCGTTCGGCGCAGCTTTTTCGACCGTCTGCTGGCCCGCGCGGGTCAGGCTGACGAGCAAACGACGGCCGTCCTCAGGATCGGAACTGGTCTCGGTCAGGCCCCGCGCCGTGAGGCGGTCGATGACGCCCTTGATGGTGGCGACATCCATCGCTGTCAGCCGGCCAAGCTGGTTCTGCGAGCACGAGCCGGTCTCGGCGAGCTTCGACAGCGCCGCCCATTGCGGCGAGGTTAGCTCGACGCCGATCTCACGCGCGAAGATGGTGGCATGGCGCTGCCACACCTGGCGCAGCAAGAAGCCGATCTGCTCGTCCAGAACGTAGCTGATCTTCTGCGGCTTCGGGTTGCGTTTCGCGCCCCCATTCCTGGCCATTATTGAATCTCCCACCGTCGCCCATCACAGCGACAGATGCGCGTCCCGAATATCGGGCCGCGCATCGAGCTCGGCCATCGTGCCGCCGAAGCAGATGCGGCCGCGCTCGATGATATAGGCGCGATCCGAGATCAGGCGCGCGAAATGCAAGTTCTGCTCGGAGACGACGATGCTCACGCCCTCCTTTTTCATGGCAAGGATCGCATCGACCATCTGCTCGACGATCTTCGGCGACAGGCCTTCGGAAGGCTCATCGAGCAGCACCAGCGACGGATTGCCCATCAGCGTGCGCGCAATCGTCAGCATCTGCTGCTCGCCGCCGCTCATGCGCCCGCCTGCGCGTCGCCGCATCTCGCCGAGATTCGGAAACAGCGTGAACAGTTTTTCGCGCGTCCAGTATGGCGCGTTGGCGCGCTTCGGCTGACGGCCGACCTCGAGATTCTCCTCGACGGTCAGGTCAGTGAAGATGCGCCGTTCCTCCGGCACATAGCCGAGCCCGCCGCGCACGATCGCATGCGTCGGTTCGCGCGAAACGTCCCTGCCCTCGAACACGATGCGCCCCGAGCGGTTCTCAACCAGACCGACGATGGAGCGGAACGTCGTCGACTTGCCGGCGCCGTTGCGACCGAGCAGCGCGACCACCTCGCCCTCGCCGACATCGAGCGCGATATCGAACAGGATATGCGCCGGACCATAGAAGCTGTTGAGATCCTTGACCTGGAGTTTCATGCGTGCGCTCCGTCGCGGTGGCGCGCGTCGTAGACCAGGCCCTCGCCGAGGTAGATCGCGCGTACTTGCGCATTGCCGCGGACTTCCTCAGGCGATCCCTCGGCAATCAGGCTGCCGCGGTTGAGCACCAGGATGCGGTCGGCATGCTCGAACACGACATCCATATCGTGCTCGGTGAAGAGCACCCCGATCGACTGCTCCCGTGCGATCGTGGCGGTGAGCCGCATCAAGTCGATGCGCTCGCGCGGCGCCATGCCGGCGGTCGGCTCGTCCATCAACAACAGCTTCGGCTGGTTGGCGAGTGCAACCGCGAGCTCGAGCCGCTTGAGGTCGCCATAGGCGAGCTCGCCGCAGGGACGCTCGGCATAGGCGCCCATACCGACGAGATCGAGCAGCCGGCCTGCCTCCTCGCGCGCGAAATTCGGCGTCGAGCTCCAGACATTGAAAAGCTGGTGCCGGTGCGAGACCAGCGCGACCTGCACGTTCTCGCGCACGGTCATGGTGGGAAAGGTCGCGGTGATCTGGAAGGTGCGACCCACGCCGAGCCGCCAGATCGCGCGCGGCTTCTTGCCGGCGGTGTCCTCGCCCAGGATCGTGATGCGGCCGGAGTCCGGGATGTTCTGGCCGTTGAGCATATCGAAGCAGGTGCTCTTGCCGGCACCGTTGGGACCGATCAGCGCCAGGATCTCGCCGGCGCGCAGCTCGAACGAGACGCCGCGCACGGCGTGCACGCCGCCATACGACTTGGTCAGGCCTTCGACCGACAGCAATGTGGGGACCATGCTCATTCGGCGGTCTCGATGCGCGAGGCGAGAAGCGGCGAGTTCGACGATGACGATTTGCGGCGGCGGCTGAGGATCGATTCCAGCGTGCCGACGATGCCCTTCGGGAAGGCGACGACGATCAGCACGATGAAGGCGCCAAGCACCAGTTTCGACCAGTCGGTCTGGCTGACCAGCCAGATGTTCAAGGCCTTGTAGACGATGGCGCCGACCACGGCGCCGGACACCGTCTCGACGCCGCCGAGCAGCACCATGACCAGCGCATCGACCGAGAGCGAGATGCCCATGTTGTCAGGAAAGACGCTGCCTTTCAGATACGCGAACAGCGCGCCGGCGAGACCAGCCACGGTGCCTGCGATCACGAATGCGGTCCACTGGATGCGCTTGCCGTTGATGCCAACAGCCTCGCTGCGCAGCGGCGAATCCCGCGTCGCGCGCAATGCGAAGCCGAAGGGCGAGAACACGATGATGCGGAGGATCAGAACTGCCAGCGCCGCGATGCCGAGCGAGAGCCAGTAGAAGTGCGACGGGCTCGCCGCCCATTTCTCCGGCCAGACGCCAAGGATGCCATTGTCGCCGCCGGTGACCGCCACCCACTGGAACGCGATCGACCACACGATCTGGGCAAAGGCGAGCGTCAGCATCGCGAAATAGACGCCGGAGAGCTGTACGGCAAAGAAGCCAAACACGGCGGCACCGACGAGGCCCAATAGCGGGCCAAGCGCGAGGCACACGATCATCGGCAGCCCCGCCAGTTTAGCGAGGAAGGCGACGCCATAGGCGCCCAGGCCGAAATAGGCGGCATGGCCGAACGAGGCGAGACCGCCGACCGACATCAGGAAATGCAGGCTGACGGCGAAGATCACGAAGATCGCGATCTCCGAGCCGACGGTGAGCGCGTAATTGCCGGCGAAAAACGGCAGCGCGGCAGCCACGACCAGGGCGGCGATTGCGGCCAATCGCTCGTTCGAGGTCCAGGGCCGCCACGGATTGACGGTGAGGCCCGGCGTGCGGCGCGCCGGCGCCTCCGGCTTGCCGAACAGGCCCCACGGGCGGACGATCAGCACGACCGCCATCACCAGGAAGACCAGGATGATGGAGATCTTCGGGAAGATCAAAATGCCGAAGGCATTGAGCTCGGAGACCAGCACCGCGGCGACGAAGGCGCCGGTGATGCTGCCGAGGCCGCCGATCACGACAACGACGAACACATCGACGATGATGCGCAAGTCCATCGCATGATGCACGGCATCGCGCGGGATCTGCAGCGCACCGCCGAGGGCTGCGAGAAAGACGCCGACCGCAAACACGCTGGTGAACAGCCATTTCTGGTTGACGCCGAGCGCTGCGACCATGTCGCGGTCCTGCGTCGCCGCGCGCACCAGGATGCCCCAGCGGGTGCGCTGGAACAGCAGCCAGAGGATGCCGAGCACGACAGGGCCGAGCACGATCAGGAACAGGTCATAGCTCGGGATGTTCTGGCCGAAGAAATCAACCGCGCCCTTGAAGCCGGGCGCGCGGCGGCCGACCAGGTCGCTCGGGCCCCAGATCAGCACGACGAGATCCTGGACCATGAGCGTGAGGCCGAAGGTCGCGAGCAACTGGAACAATTCCGGCGAATGATAGATCCGCCGCAACAGCACCATCTCGACCAGCACGCCCACCACAGCCACGACGAGCGCGGCGGCGACGATGCCGCCCCAGAAGCCGAGCGCGCCGGAGAAGCGCTCGGTGAGCGTGAAGGCGATGTAGGCGCCGAGCATGTAGAACGCGCCATGCGCGAAGTTTACGATCCGCGTCACGCCGAAGATGATCGACAGCCCCGAGGCGACCAGGAACAGCGAGGCGGCGCTGGCAAGTCCGGTCAGGAACTGAACGACGTAAAAGGCCATCGGCGATCCGGGTTGGAGGCTGGGTCACCTCTCCCCGCCTTTGCGGGGAGAGGTCGAATTGCGCAGCAATTCGGGTGAGGGGCTCTCTCCGCGAGCGCGACTCGTGGAGACAGCCCCTCACCCCGACCCTCTCCCCGCAAGAGCGGGGAGAGGGAGGAGATCATCCATCAATCCTTCGGCCGCAGCTTCTCGATCTCGGCATCGGCAGGCAGATAGTCGGAGCCCTTCTTGTAGGAGGACTCCACCATTACGCCCTTGCCGTCCTTCAGCGCGGTCTTGCCGACGTAAGCACCGAGCGTCGACTGGTGGTCGATCTTGCGGAAGGTGATCTCGCCGAACGGCGACGGCACCGACAGGCCCTCGGTCGCCGCGATCAGCTTCTCCGGATCGGTCGAGTTCGCCTTGGTCAGGATCGCGGCCGCCGACTTGATGGTCTGGTAGCCGACGATCGAGCCGAGCCGCGGATAATCCTTGAACTTGGCCTGGTAGGCCTTCAGGAACGCCTCATGCTCCGGCGTCTTGATATCGTACCAGGGGTAGCCAGTGACGATCCACCCTTCCGGCGTTTCGTCCTTCAGCGGATCGAGATATTCCGGCTCGCCGGTGAGGAAGCTCACCACCGCGCGGTCCTTGAACAGGCCACGCGTGTTGCCTTCGCGCACGAGCTTGACCAAGTCGGCGCCGAAGGTGACGTTGAGGATCGCTTCCGGATTGGCTGCGGCAACCGCCTGCACCACCGGGCCGGCGTCGATCTTGCCCTGCGGCGGCCACTGCTCGTCGACCCACACGATGTCGGGACGCTTCTCCGACATCAGCTTCTTGAACACGGCAACCGCCGACTGGCCGTATTCATAATTCGGCGCGATGGTGGCCCAGCGCTTCGCCGGCAGCTTTGCCGCCGCCTCGACCAGCATCGCGGCCTGCATGTAGTTGGAGGGGCGCAGGCGGAACGTGTAGCGGTTGCCCTTCGACCAGGTGATGGCGTCGGTCAAAGGCTCGGCGGCGAGGAAGAATACCTTCTTCTGGTTGGCGAAGTCAGAGACGGCGAGCCCGATATTGGAGAGGAAGGTGCCGGCGAGCATCGCGACGTTCTCGCTCGAGACCAGCTCGTTGGCCGCGGTCTGTGCATCCGCCGGCTTGCCATTGTCATCCTTGGAGATGACGACCAGCTTCTTGCCGTTGATGCCGCCAGCGGCATTGATCTCCTCCACCGCGAGCTGCCAGCCCTTGCGATAGGGCTCGGTGAAGGCGGGCAACAATGAATAGCTGTTGATTTCGCCGATCTTGATCTCGCTCTGGGCCATGGCGGTGTTTGCCATGCCCGCAACCAGCACCGCGAGCCCTGCCCCGATCAAATAATTCCGCATCCCTTACCCTCCGCTCCTTAAGAAAAACTATCTCAAACCGTCTTCGCCCTTGATCTCCGCGACCGTCAGCCCGCCGACGCGCGGCAGCGGCCGGCCGGAATCGGTGACGGCGACCGCGACCATGATCTCGTTGGCCCGCGGCGCGTCATTGATCTGTACCTCCATGCCATCGAAATGGCTGCGCACGAAAGCCGCATCCTTATGCCCCAGCGGGATATCCAGCGTCGTCCCCGGACCAGAACGCTTTTTCGAGGATGGAATCAATGCGGCGCCTTTACTCAGGACCTTGCGGACGGGCGCTCCCATCTTGGGATGCAAGATCGCGGCCGCATGCTCGAGCTCGCCGTTTTCGCCGACGGCGGCGGCTTTCCCATAGGAATGCGCCTTGGAGCCCTCGATGCCGAGCGCCGCCACCGCTCGTTTCGACAGCAATTCGCCGAGTTCCTCGCCAATCGCGATCAGAGACGAAAGGTCCTCGACATAGCGGCCGGCAAAGGGGTTTTCGATTACCGCGATCGCCGCCGCGCGCCGGGTCGGCGGAGCGATGGTCTTACCCATCTCGATGTGGGTCTCCTCGACCACGGTGACGATCTTGCGAATGATGGCACTCATCGGTTTCCGCCCTGTTGTCTTCGGCCCGGTTTCTGATCAGGCCCGCGTAGTCTCTATCGCGCATTCATGAACGAGTTGCGATTCCGGCACGCTAAGCGCACGCGCCCGCACGATCACCGTCTCGCCGAACAGGCGCAGCGCCGCGCTCTCGATCAATCCTGCCGCAAGGCATTCTCGCGCGCAAACCGCACCCGCTTCAAGGGCATCGGTGATCTCGCGAGCCGACAATGTGCCGACCTCCCGCGTCACCAGGCGCGGGCCGAGGTCGCTGTCGGGCTGCAATTCATTTGCCGGGCGGCGGACAATCTTAGGGTTTCCGGGCAAGTCGACGGCGTTGGCGATGACGGTCGCGGCGGCATCGGCTTCCGAGGCGGTCCGCGCCAGCACGGTGACGGCATCGGCGATGCCGAAGGAGAAGCTGCGGCCATGGCGGCCGCTGGTGGCGATGCCGCGGACGGGATCGTCGGCGTGGATCATCATGGTCTGCATCAGGCCGCGACGATCGGGACGGTCGATCAGGCCGACGGTAAACTGCTCGTCGCCGGCAAGATGCAGGGCGATGTCGCCGCCATTATTGACATAGGCGCGATCGAGCGATGCTGCCTCCAGCATCGCGCCGAGGATTTCCTCCGCCACGCTGCCCGCGACCGCTGCCATCGGCGTGATGAAGCGGTCGGCGGCGAACGGGGCCACCGCCGCATGCATGCGGCGCGCGATGACGCCTTCGAGCGCGCAGTGCATCGGATGGGCCGCCTTGCGCAATTCGCCGAGCTCCATGCAGAGCCCGTCCAGCAGGTCGGTGAAGCGGCACACCGCCGCATCATAGGCTGCGCGCACGGCAGTCTCGCTTCCCGTTGCCTCCACGATCAGATCGATCGGTCCGTCCTGCAAATGCAGCCGCTTGCCATCAGGAAGAAGCGCGATTTGCGGACGTCTCGTCATGGTCGCCTCCCCGAAGTGAAGAGCATGGGCCGGATCTCGGCGCTGTCGCGGAGCGATGACAGCGGCCGCACGTAATCCATGTGGCCGCCGAGCGCCGCATAGTCGGAAAGTCTTAGCGTGAACTCGATCGGCGCCACCAGCGCCGGCGTCGGCACGTAGCCAAATGCCCCTATCGGCATCTGCGTGACATCGACCATGAAGGTGATGCCGCCGCCGGGCCAGACATAGACAGGTGCGCCGCCGCTGGTGACGCGGGTCAGCGCGTCCTTCACCGAGCGCGTCAGCCGCACCGGGTTGTCGGTGACGCCGGCGCGCAGCGAGCCGCCCGCGCCGGCCATGAACAGCACGGTGCACAGCGCCGGCTCGCAATTCTCCTGGATGCGCTCGACCGAGAATTTCAGCTCGGCCGGCATCTCCTGCTCGATCGGCCGCAGCGCCTCGTCGAGCACGTAATAGGCCGCATGCTCGCCGGTGGTCGAGACCATCAGCATGGTCAGCCCCGGCCGCGCCTCCTTGGGATTGAACGGCCCGAGCACAGAGAGCGGATCGGAGATCCTGGTGCCGCCCCAGCCGGTGCCGGGTTCGGCGACCTGGAAATAGCGGCCGGGCGTCGACCGGCGGCCTTTCATCTTGATGCCGGTGTCAGCGATATCCAGCAGCTTGCCGGCCTGGTGCTCCGAGAGCACGCCGGTGATGTGGTCATCGACGACAACGACCTCGTCGACCTTGCCGTGCCACTGCTTGGCGAACATGCCGATGGTGGCCGAGCCGCAGCCGACGCGCATGCGCTCTTCCTGCACGCCGTTGACAACAGGCGCTTGGCCCGCCTGCACCACGACGGTGGCGCCGCCGTCAATCGTAAGTTCCACCGGCTTGCAGTTGGACAGATCCATCAGGGTATCGCAGGTGACGCGGCCCTCCTTCTTCGAGCCGCCGGTCAGATGATGCACGCCGCCGAGCGACAGCATCTGCGAACCGTATTCGCTTGTCGTGACATGCCCGACCACCTCGCCCTGCGCGCGCACTGCGGCGGTCTCCGGGCCGAGATAACGGTCAGTGTCGATCTTCACCTTGACGCCGCAATAGGAGAAGATGCCTTCGGTCACCACGGTGACCATATCGACGCCGTCGATTTCCGACGACACGATGAAGGGCGCCGGCTTGTAATCGGGATAGGTCGTGCCGGCGCCGATCGCGGTGACGAAGATATCGCCCTGGTGGACGATCTTGCCGTCCCAGTCGCCGCTCGCCTGGAACGGCACCACGCGCCCGCCATGCTCGAGCGCGCGCGACAGCACGATATGCGGATCGACGCGCACCAGTTTCCCATCATGATTGGCATAGCGGTCGCAGGCGCCCGCCGCGCCGGGCTTGATGTAGCACATCACCGGGCAGGCATCGCAGCGGATCTTGTCAGAAGCGGCAACGTCGGCCATCGCGAACAAGCCTGGTGTTAGGAGGCGGCGTCATCTGGTCCCCGGGATATCAATCATCGGGGATATCGTTCGTATACGAATGATCCTGCGCGCAGGTTGTAGAGCTGTCAAGCGGGTGCAATCGCGAAAAACCACACCTGCCGAATAAAACCTCATTTGCCTCCCTGCTTTGTCCAGAAAGCGGGCAACGCAGTGCAGCAAATTGCTGACGGCTTGCACGTTTGTACACAAACGTTATCCTCCGATGCATCGATCGTAGATTTTGCGATCGCCGATTTTGCAATGCAATCATCGAAACGCTCATAGAAGCCTTAGGGGACCACGAGCCGATGCGCCTGACCGTCAACGGCAGGATTTTCGATGTCGACGCCGCTCCGGACACCGCACTGCTTTACGTGCTGCGCAACGATCTCGAACTGAACGGACCGAAATATGGGTGCGGGCTCGGCGAATGCGGCGCCTGTGCGGTGCTGATCGACGGCGTCGCGGCGCGATCCTGCGTGATCCCCATCGATGGCTGCGCCGGGCGCGACATTGTGACGCTCGAAGGGCTCGGCGCGCGCGAACATCCAGATCCCGTGCAGCAAGCCTTCATCGCCGAGCAGGCCGCACAATGCGGCTACTGCCTCAACGGCATGATCATCACGACGAAGGCGCTGCTCACGCGCAATCCGCGTCCGACCGAAAACGAGATATTGGAAGCATTGCGCTACAATCTCTGCCGCTGCGGCGCGCATATCGAGATCATCCGCGCCGCGATGCGCGCGGCCGGCCACGAACTCGAGGCACGCGATTGATGGCGTCGGATGAGAATCGCCCCCGGCCGCAGGGATCGCTCTCCGTTGTTCGACGATCGGATGCGAACGGCGCGTTCGAGACCTTCATCAAGATCACGGCGGATGGCTTTGTCACCGCCTATAACGGCCATGTCGATCTCGGCACCGGCATCCGCACCGCGCTCGGGCAGGTCGTCGCCGAAGAGCTCGACGTATCCTTTGCGCGCGTGGTCGTGGTGCTCGGTGACACCTCGCAGACGCCCAACCAGGGTCCGACGATCGCGAGCGAAACCATCCAGATATCGGCCGTGCCGCTCCGCAAGGCAGCGGCGCAGGCGCGGCACTTCTTGGTCACGCGCGCGGCCGAACGGCTCGAACTATCAAGCGACGAACTCGTGGTCGAGGACGGACTGATCCGCGGCAAGGACAACCGCAGCATCACCTATGGCGAGCTGATCGCGGACGAGACGATCCGGCTCGAGCTGGCCGACGATGTGCCGGTGAAATCCGTCGATACCTATTCCGTGGTCGGGCGTTCGGTGCCGCGCGTCGATCTGCCGGCCAAGGCGACCGGCGAACCGGTCTACGTCCACGACGTGCGCGTGCCCGGCATGCTGCACGGCCGCGTGGTGCGCCCGCCCTATGCCGGCGTCGATACCGGGCCGTTCGTCGGCACCAGCCTGATCGCGGTCGACGAGGATTCAGTGCGCAACATTCCGGGCCTCGTCGCGGTGGTGCGGATCGGCGATTTCGTCGGCGTCGTCGCCGAGCGCGAAGAAAACGCGATCAAGGCGGCGGCGCAACTGAAGGTCGCCTGGAAGCCGGCGCCGACGCTGACTGATCTCGACAACGTCGAGCAGGCGTTGCGCGCCAATCCTTCGACGCCGCGCACGCTGCTCGACAAAGGCGATGTCGACAGCGCAATCAAGGGCGCCGCGAAGCCGATGCAGCGGACCTATCTGTGGCCATACCAGATGCATGGCTCGATCGGCCCGTCCTGCGCGGTGGCGGACTATCGCGACGATGCGATCCACGTCTGGTCGGGCACGCAGAACCCGCACCTCCTGCGCAGCGATCTCGCGCTGCTGATCGAGCGGCCAAAAGCCGAGATCGAGGTGATCAGGATGGAGGCAGCCGGCTGCTATGGCCGCAACTGCGCCGACGATGTCTCGGCGGACGCGCTCCTGCTCTCGCGCGCCGTTGGCCGTCCCGTGCGCGTGCAGTTGACGCGCGAGCAGGAGCACGCCTGGGAGCCGAAGGGCACCGCGCAGCTGATGGACGTCAACGGCGGCCTGAACGCGGACGGCAGCGTGGCCGCCTACGACTTTGCCACGCGCTATCCCTCGAACGGCGCGCCGACGCTGGCGCTGCTGCTCACGGGGAGGATTGCGCCGACGCCTGCTGTCTTCGAGATGGGCGACCGCACCGCGATCCCGCCTTACGACTACGACCACATGCGCGTGGTCGCCAACGACATGCCGCCGATCGTGCGCGCCTCCTGGTTTCGCGGCGTCTCGGCGCTGCCGAATACCTTTGCGCATGAATCCTATATCGACGAGCTCGCGACTGAAGCCGGCGTCGATCCGATCGAATACCGGCTGCGCTATCTCAAGGACAAGCGCGCCATCGACCTCGTCAATGCGGTCGCCGAACGCGCCGGCTGGAAACCGCGACCGGTGCGCGAGGAGAAGGTCGCGGAAGGCGACATCGTGCGCGGGCGCGGCTTTGCCTATGCGCTCTACGTCCATAGCAAGTTTCCGGGCTATGGCGCCGCATGGTCGGCATGGATCGCCGATGTCGCGGTAAACCAAGCAACCGGCGACGTCAGCGTGACGCGCGTGGTGGCGGGGCAGGATTCCGGCCTGATGATCAACCCGGACGGCGTGCGCCATCAGATCGAGGGCAATGTCATCCAGTCGACCAGCCGCGCCCTGATGGAGGAAGTTACCTTCGAGCGCGGCGCGGTGACGGCACGAGAATGGGGCGCCTACCCCATCATCAAGTTCCCCGAGCTTCCGAAGATCGACGTGCTGATGCTGCCGCGGCAGGATCAGCCGCCGCTCGGTGTCGGCGAATCCGCGTCCGTGCCGAGCGCGGCTGCAATCGCGAACGCAATCTATGACGCGACCGGCGTGCGCTTCCGCGAATTGCCGTTCACGCCAGAGCGCATCCTGAAGGGATTGCACGGCGAGCAACCGACTGCTCCGCCTGCGCTGGCGCCACCGCCGCCTGCTCCGTCAGAGAAATGGCAAAAACCGTTCGTGAGACGCACCGGCGTGCTTGCCGGCATCGCCGCCGTATGTGCGGCCGTCGTCGGCATCGGCGCGGCCGTGCTGCCGTGGCGCGCGATTGCGCCGATCGCGCGTCCTGACGCATCGGTCTATTCGGCCGCGACCATTGCACGCGGCAAGGAGCTTGCGGCGCTCGGCGCCTGCGCGGTGTGCCATACCGCAGCGGACGGAACGCTCAACGCGGGCGGCCGGGCGCTGGAGACGCCGTTCGGCATCATCTACGCGACCAACATCACGCCCGATGTCGAGACCGGCATCGGCGCGTGGTCCTATCCGGCCTTCGAGCGCGCGATGCGCGAAGGCATCCATCGCGACGGCCGGCATCTCTATCCGGCTTTCCCCTACCCCCATTTTGCCAAAGCCACCGACGCCGACCTGCAAGCGCTCTATGCCTACCTGATGGCGCAGGCCCCGGTGCGCGCGATGACGCCGGAACACGACCTGAAGTTTCCTTTCAACCTGCGCCCGCTGCTCGCCGGATGGAATGCGCTGTTCCACGATACGAAAACATTCCAGCCCGATCCGACCAGGTCGGAGATGTGGAATCGCGGCGCCTATCTGGTCGAAGGTCTCGGCCATTGCAGCGCCTGCCATTCGCCGCGCAACGCGCTCGGCGCCGAACTGAAGAATGCCTATCTCGCCGGCGGCTTTGCCGAGGGCTGGGAGGCGCCTGCGCTGACGTCGCTCTCAAAGGCACCGATCCCCTGGAGTGAGGACGAGCTCTACGCCTATTTGCGGACCGGCGAATCCCGCTTCCATGGCGTGGCGGCCGGGCCGATGGCGCCGGTCGTGAAGGAATTGGCCGCACTGCCAGACCGGGACATCCGCGCCATGGCCGTCTATCTCGGCTCTTTCAACGAGACCGCCATTGACGGGCCGGCGCAGGAAGCGCTCGCCGTGAAGCTCGAACATGCGACGGCCACGAGCGCGGTTGTCCCCGCCTCTTTCGGCGCTCGCCTCTACCAGGGCGCCTGCGCGGTCTGTCACGAGGTGGGCGGACCGCCTCTGTTCGGCAGCCGGCCCTCGCTGTCCCTGAACAGCAATCTGCACAGCGCGGTGCCGGACAATTTGATCCAGGTGATCCTGCACGGCATCCGCGAACCTGCGACCGGCGACCTCGGTTATATGCCCGGATTCAAGGACAGCATGACCGACGGCCAGGTCGCCGAACTCGTTTCCTATCTCCGGCGGCAGTTTGCTCCGGACAAGCCGGCCTGGATCGGCATCGAGGCGACCGCTGGCAGGATCAGACAGGGAACACGCTGAGCTGCCCTGCCAGAACCACTGCCACATTCCACTGGTTGGGCAGCTTTTGGCACGCTAAGGTTCCGCCATGACGTTTACGGATATTGCAACCCGAACCTACAACCATGGCTGGCGGCTCGACCCGATCGTGCGCAGCCTGCTCGACACCGATTTCTACAAGCTGTTGATGCTGCAGATGATCCGGGAGTTCTACCCGGACACGCGCACGACCTTTTCGGTGATCAACCGCACCAGCCGGGTCCGGCTTGCCGAGGTGATCGACGAGGGCGAATTGCGCGCCCAGCTCGACCACGCCCGCACCATCCGCTTCAGCAAGAAGGAACTGATCTGGCTCGCCGGTAACACGTTCTACGGCAAGACCCAGATGTTCTCGCCGGATTTCATCAACTGGCTTTCGACTTTCCGCCTGCCCGAATATGAACTGCGCAAGGTCGATGGGCAGTATGAACTGCATTTCCACGGGCCCTGGACCCACACCACGATGTGGGAGATCCCGGCGCTCGCGATCCTGAACGAATTGCGCTCGCGCGCGGCGATGAAGGGTCAGGGCCGGTTCGCGCTCGACGTGCTCTATGCCCGCGCCAAGGCCAAGCTCTGGGCCAAGGTCGAGCGCCTGCGCAAGCTTGACGGCTTAAAGCTTTCGGACTTCGGCACCCGCCGCCGCCACGGCTTCCTCTGGCAGCGCTGGTGCGTCGAGGCCGTGAAGGAGGGGCTCGGGCCGTCTTTCACCGGCACCTCCAACGTGCTGCTGGCAATGGACAACGACCTCGAGGCGATCGGCACCAATGCCCATGAACTGCCGATGGTGGCTGCGGCGCTCGCCAATTCGGATGAAGAGCTGCGCTGGGCGCCCTACGCCATCCTGGACCAGTGGCGCCATACCTATGGCGGCAATCTGCTGGTCGCCCTCCCCGACGCCTTCGGCACCAGGGTGTTTCTGCGCGACGCGCCGGATTGGGTCGCCGACTGGACCGGCTTTCGCCCGGACAGCGCGCCTCCGATCGCGGCCGGCGAGGAGATCATCCGATGGTGGAAGCAGAAGGGCCGCGATCCCAGGGAGAAGCTCCTAGTCTTCTCGGACGCCATGGACGTCGATTCGATCGAGGAAAGCTACAGGCATTTCGCCGGCCGCGTTCGCATCAGCTTCGGCTGGGGCACCAACCTCACCAATGACTTCGTCGGCTGCGCGCCTGACGGTTCCGCCGACCTCGACCCGATCTCGATCGTCTGCAAGGTGACCTCGGTCGACGGCAGGCCGGCGGTGAAACTCTCAGACAATCCCGAGAAGGCGACCGGTGTCCCCTCCGAGGTCGAGCGTTACCTGCGCGTATTCGGCAACGCCGGCCGCGTGCGCGCTGCCGTGCACGTCTAGTTTTGGGCATGATCTCCGCGCAAACACTACGCGTTTGTCGCGCGGGAAAACTGGCTTCCATCTTTCCGGATCAGGCCATAAACCGCACCAATCCCGCCCCCAGCTCGCGAGTTTCAGCATGCCCGCACCCAACCCGCCTGCGTTCGAAACCCTAAGCCTGCATGCCGGACAGCGCCCCGATCCCGTGACGGGATCGCGTGCAGTGCCGATCTACCAGACGACGTCCTACGTGTTCCAGGACGCCGATCATGCGGCGGCACTGTTCAACCTGGAACGCGCCGGCCACATCTACACACGAATTTCCAATCCAACGACTGCGGTGCTGGAAGAGCGGATCGCAGCGCTCGAAGGCGGCGTCGGCGCGATCTGCACCGCGAGCGGCATGGCCGCGATGCATCTGGCGATCGCCACGCTGCTCAATGCCGGCGACCACATCGTCGCTTCGGCCTCGCTCTATGGCGGCACCATCAACCTGCTGGCGCACACGCTGCCGCGCTTCGGCATCACGACGACCTTCGTGAAGCCGCGGGCGCTGGACGAATTCCGCGCCGCGATCAAGCCGAACACGCGCCTGGTGATCGCCGAGACCATCGGCAATCCCGGCCTTGAAGTGCTCGATATCCCCGCGGTGGCTGACATCGCGCATGACGCGAAAATTCCGCTGTTGATCGACAACACCTTTGCGACGCCCTATCTCAGCCGCCCGATCGAATTCGGCGCCGACATCGTCATGAACTCGGCGACGAAATGGCTCGGCGGGCATGGCATCGCGATCGGCGGCGTCATTGTCGACGGCGGCGGCTTCGACTGGCATGCGTCGGGCAAATTCCCGCAGCTCACCGAACCCTATGCCGGCTATCACGGCATCGTCTTCGACGAGCAGTTCGGCAAGGCGGCCTTCATCATGCGGGCCCGCACCGAGGGCTTGCGCGATTTCGGCGCCTGCCTGTCGCCGACCAACGCGTTCCAGCTCCTGCAAGGCATCGAGACGCTCGGCGTGCGGATGGATCGGCACATGAGCAATACGCTCGCGGTGCTGGAATTCCTGACCGCCAACAAGGCAGTCGAGTGGGTGCTGCATCCGGCGCTGGAAAATCACCCGGATTACGAGCTTGCGAAGAAGCTGCTGCCGCGCGGCGCCGGCTCGATCGTCAGCTTCGGCATCAAGGGCGGACGCGCTGCGGGCAAGAAGTTCATCGAACAGTTGAAGCTGATCAGCCACCTCGCCAATGTCGGGGACGCCAAGACGCTGGTGATCCATCCCGCCTCCACCACCCATCAGCAGATGGACGCCGAGCAGCTCAAGGCTGCCGGCATCGGCGAAGAGCTGGTGCGGCTGTCGGTCGGCATCGAGACCGCGCAGGACATCATCGACGATCTCGGCCAGGCGCTTCGCGCGTCGCAGAGGGTTTGAGCCATGCAGCTTTCGGTGAACGGGATTGAGACTTTCGTGGTAACTGGCGGAAAGCCGTTCGATCCATCGTTGCCCACGGTCATGATGATCCACGGCGCGGGCTTTGACAGCTCCACCTGGGCGCTGCACAGCCGCTGGTTCGCGCATCACGGCTATTCGGTGCTGGCGCCGGATCTGCCCGGCCACGGCCGCTCGTCCGGCAAGCCCTTGCCGACGATTGCGGCGATGGCGGACTGGATCGCGGCGCTGTTGCATGCGGCCGGCGCCTCGAAGGCGAAGCTGATCGGACACTCCATGGGTTCGCTGATCGCGCTGGAGACCGCGGCGCGGCATCCGGACAAAGTGTCGGCACTGAGCCTGATCGGAACGGCGGCGACGATGACGGTTGGGCCTGATCTGTTGAAGGCGGCGGAGGCCAACGATCCCGCCGCGATCGACATGGTCTCGATCTGGGGCCTCGGCTTCAAGGCCGAGCTCGGCGGCTCGCTCGCGCCGGGATTATGGATGCACCACGGCGCACAACGCGTGCTGCAGCGCGCGCGACCGGGCGTGCTCTACAACGATCTGAACGCCTGCAATTCATACCAGAATGCGCTGGCCGCGGCGGCGCAGATCAAGGTGCCGGTGACGTTCATCCTCGGCGAGCGCGATCTGATGACTCCAGCAAAAGCCGGCAAGACGCTGGCGGCCGCAACGCCAAACGCGCGCACCGTGGTGCTGGCCGGTGCCGGCCACATGATGATGGTCGAGCAGCCCGACGAACTGCTGGCGGCGCTGCGGACGTAGTTCATCCCTTCTCCCCTTGTGGGAGAAGGTGGCGCGAAGCGCCGGATGAGGGGTTCTCGCCACACGCTCCTGTGCTCGCGGAGAGAACCCCTCACCCAATCGAGTTCGCTGCCGGCAGCCGAGCTGCCCTCTCCCGCAAGGGGCGGGGGCACATCAATTGGCAACTCCAGGGCTGCGATGGTCTGGCAACGGGCTGCTGGTGACGCTGAAGCACTGACATTGTACTCGTCATTGCCGGGCTTGACCCGGCAATCCATCCCTTCGCAAGAACACTTTTCTTGATGGATGCGCGGGTCAAGCCCGCGCATGACGAGCTGAGAACGACTACCTCGCCGGCTTGCGTTCGATCGGGTGGATGTCGATCGCGCGCAACCGACCCAGGCGCAGCACGTCCATGGCCAGCGTGCGGTCGATGCGGTCGCGGTCGAGGGCGCGGATCAGGTCGTCGACGCCGTTGATATCGATGCCGTCGAGCTTGATCACGACGTCGCCGGGCAGAAGGCCCGCTTTCGACGCCGGGCTATCCGGCTCGATCTGCGCGAGCAGCGCGCCCATCTTGTTCTCGACGCCGGCGAGCACGGCATGGCGCCGCGGGATCGGCGCGGTCTGGCCGGCGACGCCGATGAAGGCGCGGCGGACATAGCCGTGGCGGATGATCTCCGACAGCACGAACTGCGCGGTGTTGCTCGCGACCGCAAAGCAGATGCCCTGCGCGCCGTTGATGATCGCGGTGTTGATGCCGATCACCTGCGAATTCGACGACACCAGCGGGCCGCCGGAATTGCCGGGGTTGAGCGCGGCATCGGTCTGGATCACGTCCTCGATCGTGCGCCCGCTGACCGAGCGGATCGAGCGCCCGAGCGCCGACACCACGCCGGCGGTGACCGTCGATTCAAAGCCGAGCGGATTGCCGATCGCGACCACGAGCTGGCCGCGCCGGAGTTGCTTGGAATCGCCGAGCGAGGCGTAAGGCAGGTCGCGCGCGCCATCGGCCCGCAACAATGCGAGATCGGTGTCGGGATCGACGCCGAGCACGTGCGCGTCCGTGACGAAGCCCTCGGTGTCGCGCAGGCGGATCTCTTTCGACGAGCCGACCACGTGGCTGTTGGTCAGCACGAGGCCGTCGGGCGAGATGACGATGCCTGAACCGAGCCCGCCGCGCTCACGCGGCGTTCGCACTTTCGGCCCGGTCTCGACGCGCACCACCGCGGGGCCGACGCGTTCGGTCACGTCGATCACGGCGTTGGAATAGGCATCGAGCAACGCCCGGTCGTCGGCCGGGGTAGCTTCGGTCGTTCGCGGTGACAGCGCGTCACCGGCGTTATTTGAGGTGATATCCAACATGGTGAGGGTTCCTTCGGCTCATTCAAATGGGAGCCTGGTTCCTCCTGCGCAAGGTGCCCGTGCCGGGCTCAGACCTGCCCAAACGGCTAGGGCGCCGGAGCTCTCTCCGCTCGGTCGGGACGTAGCCCGGGTGAAGCGCCAGCGTAACCCGGGACCCGTCGTAGCCGCGGATATGGAATATCCCGGGTTACGCGTTCCGCTCCACCCGGGCTACGACTTCCTGCTAGGGCGCTCGCCGCAAGCTGCCCCCGTGCGCCCTGACGGGATCAAGCAATGACCAGTCGCCCTGCTCCAGCGTGTGGCCCTTCGGGAAGGGGGCGCGGAGCTCGTATCCGAGCGAGCGCAGCACGCGGTCATCGCGGTAGTAGCATTGCAGGACCACGCGAACGAGCGTTGCCGCAGGGACTCCGCCGGTCGCGCGGAATTGCTTCGCGACCTGATCGCGCTGCGCCGTGTCAAGCTCGGCAAGCGGCTTGCCGGCGAGACGCGCGAGATGGTCGAGCGCCGCGCGCACCGGTTCGGTGTCGCGGCCGAGCGTTGCGAGGATATCGGCCTGGATGGCCCGATCGTCGGCGCCGGGCACCTTGTACTCGGCACTCTCGGGAATGATCATCGCCGCGATCGTCCTGAGATCGTCGCGCTGGGTTTGGGTGAGCGTTTCGGCTGACATCGCTTCCTCAATCGAACAAATTGGCAAGGCGCTGCTTCATCTGGTCGGCGATGTAGAGCGCGATCGCCTGGATGGTCGAGGTCGGGTTGACGCCGCCTGAGGTGACGAAGACGCTGCCGTCGACGATGAACAGGTTCTTCACGTCATGCGACCGGCCCCACTCGTTGACAACGGAGCGCGCAGGATCGGTGCCCATCCGCGCGGTGCCGAGCAGATGCCAGCCGCCCCAGGGGATCGGACTATTGGTGCAGATATCGGTCGCGCCGGCGGCCTCGAGAATCTCGCGGCCGCGCGCCAGCCCATGCTCCATCATCTTCCGGCTGTTCTCGCTGATCGTGTAATCGATCTTCGGGGCGGGAATGCCGTGGCTGTCCTTCAACACGGGATCGAGCGTGACACGGTTGTGCTCCTCGGGGAGATCCTCGCAGATCGCAGAGACCGCGAGGCGGTGGCCGTTGAGCCTGCGGAAGACGCGGTGATGGTCCGCCCCCCACGGCAGAATGCCCTTCTGCTCGCTCGCGACGGCCTCGAACACCGGCCCTGCGCCGCGGCCGAACTGGATGCCGTAACCGCGGACGAAGCCGCGCGAGAGGTCGGTGTCGTAGAACTCCTTGCTCCACAGGCAAGTCGGCGGCGCGCGGTTGCTGTCGGTCGGCTCCTTCACGAAACCGTAGATCTGCGCATAGGGATGGAACATCAGGTTCTTGCCGACCAGGCCTGATGAATTGGCGAGGCCGTTCGGAAAGCGGCCGGAGACGGAGTTCAAGAGCAGCCGTGGCGTGCCGACGCCGTTGCAGGCGATGATGACGACCTCCGCCGGCTGAAACTGCTCGACGCCGTCCTTGTCGTAATAGACGACGCCGGAGGCCATGCCGTGCTCGTTGGTCAGGATCTCACGCACGCGGCAATGCGTCTTGATTTCGACGCCGGCGCGGATCGCATGCGGCCAATACGTGATGTCGGTCGAGGCTTTCGCGCCTTGCGCGCAGGCCGGTGTGCAATGGCCGAGATTGATGCAGCGCGCCCTGCCCTCGTAGTCCATTGTCGCGACCGTGGTATCCGACGGCCACCAGTGCCAGCCAAGCTTGTTCATGGCCTTGCCGATCAACGGACCGGAAAGTCCGAGCGGCTGCGGCGGCATCGGCGGGTGCGTCAATGGCGAAAGCGGATCGCCTGACAGGCCCGATACGCCCATCATCCGGTCGTTCTCTTCGAAGAACGGAGTGAGTGCGTCGTAGTCGATCGGCCAGTCATCGGCGACGCCGTCGAGTGTCTTCACCTTGAAATCGGACGGATGCAATCGCGGCCAATGCGCCGTGTACATCACGGTCGAGCCGCCGACGGCGTTGAAGTTGACGACCTTGATCGGCGAGTTGTCGTCGTTGATGGGATAATCCTCGGGCCGCCCGCGGACATTCGGGCTGGTCGACCAGTCGCCATAGAACTTGGCTTCCCAGTCCCGCCCGGTGCTTGGATAGTCCGCGGGATTCATCCAGCCGCCCTGCTCCAGGCAGAGGATGTGCATTTTCGTCTCGGCCAGCGACCACGCCACCGCGGCGCCGGATGCGCCGGCGCCGATGATCAGGACGTCAACGGAATCGTTCATTTGGGGTTTCCCCTGGAATTATTTGTCCGTCATTGCGAGCGAAGCGAAGCAATCCACGCCTCAGCGGGCGGACAGATGGATTGCCTCGCTACGCTCGCAATGACGGCGCGTTGTTGGCTAGACGATAGGGGAAAACCGGATGCGGAGTAAAGCGGCAGGTCATTGCACGCGCGGCACGATCATCACGTCGAGCCCGCGGATTTCGTCCGGCGTTGCGGATCGCGTCATCGCGCCCGGCGCTTCCACCAGCACTTGCACCCGCAGGCGCTTGTTGACCACGTTCCTCGACTGAACGGGGAAGCTTTCGGAACGGGTGTCATTCGGACCCGGCACGCCGTAGGTCATAATCGAGCCGATCACGTCGCCTTGCTCGGTCTTCACAACAAGGCGCGCGCCGAACGGCAACGGACCGGTTACGACCTTGAGCCGGACTGCCTCCTTGGGGCCGGGATCGCGCGGCGCTAATAGCTCGGTCATCCTCCGGTCCTGCGCGGTGGCTATGCCAGCACCAGCGAGGGTTGCGAGAATAAGGGCGATAGAAACTCTGTGTCGCATGTCGGGCCTTGGCAGGAGAACGCTGCTTCGGATTGCACTCCGTCTTTTGGGCGCGATCATGGTCGGGCACGATCTTTCGTAGGATGGGTAGAGCGAAAGCGAAACCCATCACCCGCGTCGATGGCGATCGAAGCTGATGGGTTTCGCTTTCGCTCTACCCATCCTACAAACTCTACAAACTCAAACCTACCACGCATCGATACAGGGGCGCTTGCGGTGGGTGCGCGGCGCGGGTTTCGGCACCGAGCGCAGACCTGACATGATCCAGTGGCGGGTTTGCGCGGGATCGATCACCTCGTCGATCTCGAGCACGGAGGCGATCGAGACCGCCTTGCCGTTGGCATAGAGCTCGGCCACCTTGGCCTGGTAATATTTTTCGCGTTCGACCGGATCCTCGATCGCTTCCATCTCCTTGCGGAAGCCGAGCCGCACATAGCCTTCCAGGCCCATGCCGCCGAACTCGCCGGTCGGCCAGGCCACCGTGAAGAACGACGCGTGAAAGCCGCCGCCGATCATAGATTGCGCGCCGAGGCCATAGCCCTTGCGCAGCACGATGCCGAACAGCGGCACGGTGAGACTCGCGCCGGTGACGAACATGCGCGAGACGTGACGCACGATCGCGGTCTTTTCGGCTTCCGGCCCGACCATGAAGCCGGGCGTGTCGCAGAGCGAGATGATCGGGATGTCGAAGGCGTCGCAGAGCTGCATGAAGCGCGCGGCCTTGTCGCCGGCGGGCGCATCGATCGCGCCGCCGAGATGTTTCGGATTGTTGGCGATCAGGCCGAACGGCTTGCCTTCGATGCGGATGAAGGCGGTGATCATGCCGACGCCGAAGTCGCGGCGGATTTCGAGCACCGAGCCCTCGTCGGCGAGGAGATCGATCACCTTGCGGATGTCGTAGACGCGCAACCGGTTCTCCGGGATCGCGCGGCGGAGCAGCCGCTGGTCCGGCGCCTTCCAGTCGCCGGTCGCGCCCTGGAAGTAGGACAGGTATTTTTTCGCGGCGACGGTCGCCTCCGCCTCATCCTCCACGAGGATGTCGATGACGCCGTTCGGCGCCTGGAACGACACCGGACCGACCTCGGCCGGATGATAGACGCCGAGGCCGCCGCCTTCGATCATCGCCGGGCCGCCCATGCCGATCGAGGCGTTCTTCGTCGCGATGATGACATCGCAGCAGCCGAGCATGGCGGCGTTGCCGGCAAAACAATAGCCGGAGACCACGCCGATAACAGGCACGAGGCCGGAGAGCCGCGCGAACTGCACGAAGGATGGACCATCGAGCCCGGTCATGCCGAGCCGGTCGGTATCACCCGGGCGCCCGCCGCCACCTTCGGCGTAGAACACCAGCGGCAATCGCCACTGCTCGGTCAGCGTGAGCATGCGGTCGATCTTCTTGTGGTTCATATGGCCCTGCGTGCCCGCGAGCACGGTGTAGTCGTAGGCGATCACCATGCAGCGCGCGGCTTCCCCGCCGAATTTATCAGCATTCACGGTGGCGATGCCGGTGATCAGGCCGTCGGCCGGCGTGTTGCGAATGAGATCGTCGACCTTGCGCCGGCGGCGCTGCGCGGCGATGGCGAGCGAGCCGTATTCGACAAACGAGCCCTCATCGACGAGATGGGCGACGTTCTCGCGCGCGGTGCGCTGGTTGGTCTTACGCCGGCGCTCGACGGAAGCTGGCCGGTTCTCATCCAGCGTGATCGCGTGGCGGGCGATCACCTCGGCGAGATCGGGACGGATGTAGTCGAGATCGATCTCCGCTTCCTCGGCGACATGGTGGCTGTCGATCTCGGCAGGCTCGATGAACAGAATCGCCTCGCCATGCATCAGCGTGACGCCGACGCCACCGGCGATCTTCGTCACCCTGCCACCATGCGGCGCGGTGACGAGATGCTCCATCTTCATGGATTCGAGCACTGCGATCTGCTGGCCGGGACGGACGAGATCGCCCGCGGCGACATCGATTGCAACGATGGTGCCCTGCAGTGGTGCCGGGACGGCGACGGAGCCTTCCGGGCCTGCCTCGCCCGTCGACTGTCCGACCGACGCAGCAGCGCCGCCGTTGACCTCAACCAGCACCGGCTCATCGGCTTCCTTCGCCGCGGCGACCAGCGAGCCGGCATGCGCATCGATGAAATTGGTGCTGACCCGGTTGGCGGCAAAATCCGGATGCGCGAGGATCGCGCCGAGGAACGGGATGTTGGTGGCGACGCCGCCGATGCGGAATTCGCGCAGGGTGCGGAGCGCTTTCTGAACGACGTCGGCCCAATTCGCGTTCGGCGAATGCACGATCACCTTCGCGAGCAGGGAATCGAAGGCGGCGCTGGTCTTGTACCCCGTATAACCAAAGGTATCGACCCGCACGCCCGGGCCGGACGGCAGGTCGAACACCGACAACGTCCCACCGGTCGGTTTGGTCTCGCCCTTCTCGTTCATCACTTCCATGTTGACGCGGAGCTGCATCGCAAAGCCGCGCGGCGACGGGATCGCTGCCTGCGCCAGACCGAGCGAGGCCAGCGTCGCGCCCGAGGCGACGGCAAGTTGCGCCTTGACGAGATCGATGCCGAGCACCTCCTCAGTGACGGTGTGCTCGACCTGCAATCGCGGATTGGCCTCGATGAAGGCGAAGGCGCCCTCGCCTTCACGTGCCTCGTCGTCAACGAGGAATTCGAAGGTGCCAAGATTGTCGTAGCGCGCGGCGGCTGCCAGCTTCTTCGCGGCTTCGATGATGCGCGAGCGCTGGGCCTCGCTCAGCGACGGGCTTGGCGCCACCTCGATGAGTTTCTGGTTGCGCCGCTGGATCGTGCATTCGCGCTCCCACAAATGGCTGATCTGACCGGAGCGGTCGCCGATGATCTGCACCTCGATATGACGCGCTTTTCGGATCAGCCGCTCGACATAGACGCCGTCGTTGCCGAAGGCGGCCTTGGCCTCGGACTGGCAGCGCGCATAGGCCTGTTCCAGCTTGGCGGCGTCATCGACGATGCGCATGCCGCGCCCACCGCCGCCGGCAATCGCCTTGACCATGACGGCGCCGCCGGGGCCGAGCGAGGCGAAGAAGGCCTTGGCTTCCTCCAGGCTGGTCGGGCCGCTGGTGCCTGATATGATCGGCACGCTGCAGCTTTTCGCCAGCGCTTTGGCTTTCGCCTTGTCGCCGAACAGTTCCAGCGCCTCCGGCGACGGTCCGACAAAGGTGATCCCCTCCGCAGCGCAGCGCCGCGCCAGCGCCGCGTTCTCGCTGAGGAAACCATAGCCGGGATGCAGCGCATCGCATTTCGCAGCCTTGGCGGCGCCGATCACCGCTTCGATATCGAGATAGGCGCGCGCGCCGCGGCCCGGAATCTCGTGCGCCTCGTCCGCCGCGCGGACATGCCGCGACGTCGCATCATCGGCCGGATAGATCGCGACGGTGGCGATGCCGCTTTCGCCTGCCGCGCGGGCGATACGGATGGCGACCTCGCCGCGATTGGCGATCAGCAATTTCTTGAAGGACATGAACGTTTCCGTGAAAACTCTAGATCAGGCCGCGAGCTTCCACCTCTCCCCGACGGGGAGAGGTCGGCGCGCAGCGCCGGGTGAGGGGCAGCAGGTCCCACGAGAAAGCGTATCCCCTCACCCGGATCGCATCTCGCGATGCGATCCGACCTCTCCCCGCTGGGGAGAGGTGGGGTACCTTCGACGAGGCACCAACGCAGTGCAATCATGCTCTATCGATCCTTCATGGTCGGATCGAGCACGATGCGCAAGGACTCTCCGAGCGCGTTGAAGGCCAGCGAGACCACCAGAATGGCGAGCCCGGGTGCGTACATCTGCTCCGGCGCGATCTCCATATATTGGTAGGCGCGCGCCAGCATCGCGCCCCAGCTCGGGTTCGGCGGCTGGATGCCGAGACCGAGGAAGCTGAGGCTTGCTTCCGCCAGCAGCGCCGCGGCCAGCAGCAATGTCACCTGCACGATGACGGGCTGCAGCGTGTTCGGCAGCACGTGCCGCCACAGGATATGCCAGGCCGGTGCGCCGAAACATCTGGAGGCATCGACATACAGCTCCTGCCGCACCACCAGCGTCCGCGCCCGGACGATGCGGGCGAGCGCCGGAAACATCACGATGCCGACCGCGATCATGCCGTTGGTGAGCCCGATGCCAAGCGCGCCGGTGACTGCAATCGCCAGCACGATTGCCGGGAACGACAGGAACGTATCGATGATGCGGCTGATGATGTCGTCGGTCCAGCCGCCGAAGAAGCCGGCGACCAGCCCGACCGGCAGGCCGATGGCAACTGCGACGCACACCGCCAGCACGCTGGCATAGACGGTCGCCGGCGCGCCATAGATCAGGCGGCTGAAGATGTCGCGGCCGAGATCGTCGGTGCCGAGCAGATGCGCCGGGCCCGGCGGCGCCAGCATGTTGTTGACGTCCTGCGCGGTCGGAGAATAGGGCGCGATCCACGGCGCGCCGATCGCGACGATGACGAGCGCCAGCAGCACGAGGATCGCAAGCGCGGCCCGCAGATCTCCGGCCAGCCAGCGCAGGAAACGCCGCATCCGGGTCGGCTTGGCAGGCAGTCGCGCAGAGGCCAGCGCGAGGTCGGTCATTGCTCGATCCTCGGATCAATGGCGGCGCAGAGCAGATCGGTGATCAGGTTGACCAGGATCACCACGATCACCATGGTGAACACGACGCCCTGCACGATCGGGAAATCCCGCTGGATCGCGCCGCGCACGATCAGGCTGCCGAGACCGGGAATGGCGAACACCGCTTCGATGACGACGGTCGCGGCCAGCATCCGGTTCACGAGCAGGCTGATGATGGTGAAGAGGTTGACGCTGACGTTCTTCAGCCCGTGCTGCCAGAGGATGCGGCTCATCGACAATCCCTTGGCGTGCAGCGTCCGCACATATTGCGACGATAGCACTTCCAGCAGCGAGCCGCGGAGCTGGCGCGCCACTTCGGCCATGCCATAGGCCGCGATCGCAATCCCCGGCAACAACGCGTGCCTGATCGCCTCGATTGGCGAGACGGTGAAGGATTTGGCGCCAGTCGCCGGCAGCCAGTTGAGCCTAAGCGAGATTTCGGCGACCAGGATCATCGCGAGCCAGAAGCCGGGAATGGCGACGCCAAGCGAGGCGATCATACTGACGGCCTTGTCGACCCAGCCATTGGGCTTGATCGCCGCAATCACGCCCATCGGAATGCCGGTCAAGAGCGCGAGGATCAGCGCGATCACCACGATCAGAAGCGTGTTCGGAAAGACGCGGCCGATCGAGGTCGCGACCTGCTCGCCCGTCAGGAGAGATTGCGAGAGGTCGCCCTGGACGACATTCCCAAGCCAAACGCCATATTGCACCAGGAACGGACGGTCGAGCCCATAGATGCTGCGGATCTCGGCAATACGCGCATCCGAGGCGTTGTCGCCCGCGAGCGTCACCGCGATGTCGCCCGGCACGAGCTTGAGCAGCGCGAACACCATGAAGGTCGCGAGCACGATCACGGGCAGCGCCTGCAACAGGCGGCTGCCGACAACCCTGACCGGACTGCGTCGCGCCATGTTCCTCAGCTCTCCAGCCAGACGTCGTCGTATTTCGGCTTGCCGAGAAGGTTCGGGCGATAGCCCTGCACCTTGTTGTTCATCGCGACCAGCTCGAACTGGAAGGCGAGCGGCGCGACGAAGGCGTTCTCCATCACCAGCCGCTGCACGGTGGCAAAGGCCTTGCGGCGCTGCTCGATGTCTTCCGATGCCCGCGATTCCTTAATCGCGGCCTCGAGTTCCGGCGGCACCGGCGCGCGGCCGGCATTGTAATAGGCATCCTTGGTGAACATCAGCGAATAGGTCAGGCTCGGATCCGGCCGCCCGGTCCATGCCGACAGCAGGCCGGAGCCTCGCTTTTCGCTGGCGAAGAAGGCGGCGGATGCTTCCGCAATCGGCGCGTTCGAGAACCGTGCGGTCATGCCCGCCTTGCGGAGCTGCTCGATCAGGATTTCCTGGCGCTGCACCGAGTCCTGGTCAGGATAGCCGAGGAGATCGAGCGTGAGACCATCCTTGAAACCGGCTTCCGCCATCAGCTTGCGCGCTTTGTCGGGATCGTAGGGGTAGAGCCCGGCGACCGATTTATCGTAGGCCCAATGTGCCTTCGGCAGGTTCATGTAGGCGGGCTCCGCCAGCCCGGCAAGCGCCGCCTTCACGAAGGACTCGCGATCGATCGCGAAGTTGAGGGCCTGGCGGACCTTTGGATTGTCGAAGGGCGGCTTGGCCCAGTTCAGGAAGATCTGGATGACATAAAGCGTCGGACCGTGGACGACTTTGACGCTGCTGGCGCGATCGAGGATCGCCTTCTGCCGCGGCGGCAATTGGTAGATCAGATCGTTCTGTCCGGCAGTGACAGAGCGCGCGCCAGTGGTCAGTTCCGGGATGATCGAAAACTCGATGCCGTCGGGCAGAGGACGGTTCGGCTTCCAGTATTTCTCGTTGCGCTTGACGACGATGCGCTCGCCATCCGCCCAGCTCACGAAGACATAGGCCCCGGCGCCGACCGGCTTGCGCGCGACGGTGCCGCCTTCGGCCGCCTTCAGCGCTGATGGCGAGACCATCATGCCGGCGCGGTCGGAGAGGATGAGGGGCAGCGCGGTGTCGGGCGTGCTCAGCTTCAGCGTGACCTGCGTCGGACTGGTGACCTCGACCGAAGCCACGGAAGCAAGATCGGCCTTGATGTTGGACTTCTGGTCGCTCTTGTTGCGCTCAAGGTTGAACTTCACGGCTTCCGCATCGAGCGGCGTGCCATCGTGAAACGTGACGCCGGTACGGATGTTGAGCACCAAAGTGTTCGGATCTATGAACTTCCAGCTCTCGGCAAGGCCGGGCTTGGGCGCCAGCGTCTCGAAATCCCACTCAATCAGGGTGTCGTACATCGTGAACAGAAAGGCGTGATCGGAGCCAGCGCCGCCAGTGGCCGGATCGAGGCTCGAAGGATTGGCGGGCGCCGAGATGCGCAAGGTGCCACCCCGCTTCGGGGCAACATCCGCCCACGCACGGCCACCGAGCGTCACGCCGGCTATCGCCGCCGATGTCAGCGCGATAGCCTCGCGTCGCGTCATCTCTGTCATGTCGTCTCCTCCCGGCAATTCTTGTTAGTTTGGTGCAAAGTTTGGATGTTCGGCGAAATGGCAGGCAACCCAGTGCTCCGGGTGAAGCTCGCGCCACTCCGGCGTCTTCTCGGCGCAGAGCGGCTGCGCGTGGGCACAGCGGGTGCGGAAGCGGCAGCCCGAGGGCGGATCGATCGGGCTCGGAATCTCGCCCTGCAGCATGATGCGGCTGCCCTCGCGCAAGTGTGACGGCAATGGTCGCGGCTCGGCCGACAAAAGCGCCTGCGTATAGGGATGCAGCGGATGCTCGGAGACGCGCTCGGTCGGCCCAAGTTCGACGAAGCGGCCGAGATACATCACGGCGATACGCTCGCTGATGTGGGAGACCACCGCGAGATCGTGGGTGATGAAGACATAGGTGAGACCGAGCTCACGCTGCAGGTCGGCGAAGAGATTGAGCACATCGCCCCGAATGGACATATCCAGCGCGGCCACCACCTCGTCGCAGACGATCAGCTTCGGTTTCAGCGTCAAGGCGCGGGCGATCACCACGCGCTGCTTCTGGCCGCCGGAAAGCTGGTGTGGATAGCGCTCGCCGACGTCCTGTGGCAGGCCGACCCGATCAAGCGCCTCTCTCGCCTGCCACTCGCGCTCAGCACCGGTGCCGACGCGTGCAAGCTCGAGCGGTTCCAGCACTGACGAGAGGATGGTCATGCGCGGATTGAGCGCCGCATTCGGATCCTGGAAGATGATCTGGTAGTCGCGGCGGTGGCTTTGAAATCTCTTCCGCGGCAGCGCCAGCGGATCGATCCCCTCATGCCGGATGGCGCCCGCGCTCGGCTTGAGCAGGAATACCAGCGCGCGGCCGATCGTGGTCTTGCCTGAGCCGGATTCACCGATGATCCCAAAGGTCTCGCCGCGGCGGACGTCGAAGTTGACGCCGTCAACCGCCTTCACCGTGGCGCGGCGATCGCTGGTCTGAAACCGCACTTCGAGATCGCGCACCGAGACGATGGTGTCCTGCCTGATATCGGGGGCAAGCGGCATCACTGCGTCCCGGCCATCGCGGCGATCGGCACTGACGCCGCGTGCTGCAGCGCGCCCGGCAGATCGAGCTCGCGGAAGCGCCAGCAGCGCACCTTGCGGCCGCCTCCCGCATCGCGCAGTTCCTGCTCAGCCTCGCAGCCCTGCACCGCATGGGCGCAGCGCGCGCGAAAGCGGCAGCCGTTCGGCATGTCGACGATCGAGGGCACACGGCCCGGGATCGACGGCAGCCGGCCGTGGCGCGGGCTCAGGTGCGGCAGCGAGCGCAACAGGCCCGAGGTGTAGGGATGCAGCGGCCGCACCAGCGCGTCGTCGACCGGGGCCTCCTCGATCACCTCGCCTGCATACATCGTGATCATCCGCGTGCAGGTCTCGGCGACCACGCCGAGATCGTGGGTGATCAGCATCAAGGCGGTGTTCGAGGTCTCGCTGAGCTCGCGGAGCAGCTCCAAAATCTGCGCCTGCACGGTGACGTCGAGCGCTGTGGTCGGCTCGTCCGCGATCAGAAGCTGCGGGCCGCAGATCAGGGCGGCTGCGATCATCACGCGCTGGCGCATGCCGCCGGAAAGCTGATGCGGATAGTCGTCGATCCGCCGCTCGGGCGAGGCGATGCCGACCCGGCGCAGCATCTCGAGTGTCTTCGCCCTCGCCTCTTCCTTGCCGGCGCCGGTATGAACGCGCAGCGTCTCGGCAATCTGGTGGCCGACGGTGAAGACGGGATCGAGCGCGCTCATCGGCTCCTGGAAGATCATGGCGATCCGACGTCCGCGGATCGCGCGCATCGCCCGCGCGCTGCAGGAGACGAGGTCTGTGCCGTCGAACAGGATCGAGCCGTCGAGGCCGGCGAGATTGCCCGGCAACAGCCGCAGGATCGAAAGGCCGGTGATGGTCTTGCCGCAGCCGCTCTCGCCGACGATGCCGACGCGCTCGCCGGGCGCGATATCGAAATCGATCTTGCGCGTCGCCTGCCAGACGCCGAGCGAGGTCTTGAAGCGGATGCCGAGGCCGCGCACCGACATCAGCGGCGGCGCGCTACCGGCCGCGGTTTCCGATCGGGACTGTTGTCGTGCAGCCGCGGCCATCAACCCGCCGCCTGCTTCTTCTTCACGAGTTCTTCTTCCATCAGCATCTCGGTTCCGATGATGCCGTCGCGCTCAAGCTGCTCGATTTCGGCCTCCGACAGGCCGAGCATGCCGGAAAAAATCTCGTGGTTGTGCTCGCCCAGCGTCGGCGGTATCCGCCGGATTGGGAACGGGTGCGCGCCTTCACGAAACGGCATCGACGGCTGCGGATGCTTTCCGATGAAAGCGCGATTGACCTCCTGGATGAAGCCGCGCGCCTGAAGCTGTGGGTCACGCAGGAGATCGATCGGCAGCCGCGCCACGCCGGCGGTAACGCCTGCGGTCTGCAGCAGGTTCATCGCCTCTTCCGCATCGCGTCCGGCGGTCCAGGCCGCGATGGCCGCTTCGATCTCGCTTTCGATCCGTCGCCGGTCGGCGGCAGTCTTCAGCGTTTCGTCACTGGCCCAGTCGGCGCGTCCGAGCAGTGTTGCGAGCCTCAGCCACATCGCGTCGCTGGACGCGGCAATCACGATCCAGTTGTCTTCGCCCGCACAGCGGAAGCAGCCATGCGGCACGAAGTCCGGGTGACGACTGCCGTATTTGATCGGCGGTTTTCCGTCGATCGACTGCGCGATGATCCAGGGCGCGGCGAACGGCATCATGCACTCGATCTGCGCAAGGTCGATGAACTGGCCCTTGCCAGTCAGCTTCGCATGGATCAGTGCGGTGAGCACTGCGGCGCAACCGTTGAGGCCGCCGACGGCGTCGCCAAAGGCGGTGTGGCTCATGACCGGCGGCCCGCCGGCATCGCCGACCACGCTCGGCAGCCCCGAGCCTTGCTCCAGGGTGGAGCCATAGGCGCGGCAATCGCGATGGACGCTGCCCGCGCCGAAGGCCGACATCGACATCATCACGAGCTTCGGGTTCAGCTTGCTGAGCACGTCATAGCCGAGCCCGAGTTTCGGCAGCACCTCGACCGAGTAATTGTCGACGACGAGGTCCGCATCCGCGAGCAACCGTTTGGCAAGACTGAGCCCTTGCGGCCGGGTCAGGTCGAGCGTGATGGCGCGCTTGTTGCGGTTCATGATGCAATAGCGCACCGACTTCTCGTACATCTTCTCCAGTACATAGGCCGGCCGCCGGTCGACGCCGCGCCACCAGTCCGGATACTGGATCGCCTCGATCTTGATGACGTCGGCGCCGAGATCGGCGAGCGTTCGGGTGCAGATCGGGCCGGCCCAGCCCATCGAGAAGTCGATCACGCGGACGCCTTCGAGCGGCAAGCGGTTCGGCCCGCTCCGCTCCGGCAGCGGCACACGCGGCGGCGTCTCGATCTGTTGCTGTTCGCCGATGGCGGGAACCTTGCCGCCGCGGCGCGGCGGCGTGCCGGTCAACCGCTGCATGCAGCCGGCGGAAAATCCGCGCTCCTCGCCGATGGTGACGGGAACGATCGCGCCGCGCGCCCGCTTCTCCCCGTCGGCGATCAGCTCGGCGACTTCAGGCACCGGCACGATCGGGATTTTGCGCTTCAGCCCTTCGGCAAGCCATTCCTGTGCGGTGCGCTGCTTCAGCCGCGGCAGGAATTTGGCTTCGATCGCCTCGACATGCTGCAATCGATCGACGCCGAGGAACAGCTTTGGATCGTCGCGCAGCTCGAGCAATCCCAGCATCTCGCAGAACGAGCGCCATTGCGCCGGTGTCACCGTTGTGACGCCGAGCCAGCCCTGCTTGGTTTCGTAGATTCCGACCGGAAAGGTCGGCCAGAAGCGGTTGACGCCGATCCGCCGCATGATATCGCCGCGGGAAAACGACTCGAACATGATGTATTCGGTCACGGCGATGGTGGATTCGAAGATGCTCAGGCGGCTCGCGCGCCCGCGCCCGTCCTGCATCCGGCCGAGCACCGAGGATGACGCAGCGATAAAGCCCCACAGCCCGGCGAGAATGCCGGTCTGGAAATCCGGCGCGTGCATCGGCGGCCCTTCGGTCGGCCCCACCAATTTGATCAGCCCGGTCAGCGCGCGAATGGTCGAATCGGTTGCGGCAAAGCTGGCGTAAGGACCGACATCGCCGAACCAGTCAGCTTCGAGATGGATCAGGCCGGGATGCTTCTCCTTGATGGCGGCGAGATCCACGGGCGGACAATCGGACGCATCGATATCGCGGCCGTCGAGCAGGATATCGCAGGACTCGATGAGTTCCGTCAGGCGGGACGACGCGCTGGCATCCCAGCGATCGAACACGACGCTCGACTTGTTGAAGTTGAGGAACGCGAACCAGGCGCTCTCTCCTTTCGGAGTTAACGGCGCCGCGCGGCGAAGCGGATCGCCCGCTGGAGGCTCTACCTTCTGCACGGTGGCGCCGAAATCGGCGAACAAACGCGCGCAATAGCTGATCGCAGCCGCGCTCCCGATCTCGATAATCCGCAGATGCGACAACGCGCCCATCACGTTTCCTTAAGACCCCGCATGGCCAGCGCCAACGACGCACCGGCTCATTTTTTGTTGCGACCATCAAACCTTGCGGGCGCGATGATGCAAGCGGAAAATTCTCCCGCGTTGCGGAATTCGCTTTGACGTGCTTGCGTTTAGCGGCAGTCGAATTGCGCTTCGAACCAATTTTCGAGCGAAGTCGAAAGCGGTTGCCACATGCGCTGGAAGTGCGAGAGTTTTGCAGCACTGCTGCGATAGATCGCGCGCAACTCCTGTTCAATCGCAGGAAGATCGACGCCGATGACATGGCCTTCGCTGACGATCGTGCGTCCATCGACAACGACTTGCTTGAACAGCGACGCATTGCCGCGCGCGAACAAGAGATCGAGCGGGTCGACCAGCAGGATCTGGTCGCCGTCGAGCCGATCGAGATCAAGTGTGACGAAATCGGCCGGCGCGCCCGGCGAAAGCTCGCCGCTACCCGGCGCGCCGGTCGCGCGGCGGCCGTTGCGGATCGCGAGCGCGAAGAACTCGGCCGGCGTCCAGGTCCGCTTGAATCCGACGCCGCCGTGCATCATCTGCACCAGCCGCATCTCGCGTAGCACGTCGTCGTCCTCATCGAGCGCGAGCCCGTCCACGCCAACCGCGACCGCGCAGCCGCATTTGTGCGCGGCGGCGATCGGCGCAAGGCCGGAACGCAGATGCATGTTGGAACTGAAATTGGTGACAATGCGCGCCCCGGAGGCCGCGATCATGTCCAGCTCGTCAGGTCGCGCATGGATGCAATGCGCGAGCGTCAGGCGGTCGGAGAGAAAGCCGATGTCGCGCAGATAGCGGACGACGCCATCAGGAAAGTTCTGGTCCGCCCAGGCGCGCTGATAGATCGTTTCCAGCAGATGCATGTGAATGCGGCGGCCGGTCAGCGCGGAATTTTCGGCGACGGCCTCCAGCAACGGTTTGGAACACCACTGCACGCCGGCGGGGCCAAGCTGCACGTCGATCTTTGGGCCTGCAATCGCCGCGGCGATGGCGTCGGTCAGTTCGATATAGGCCTTCGGCGACATCGGCGCGCGGACGAACAGGTCCTTGATCGTCTTGCGATCGTCGCCGGATAGATTTGATAGCACCAGCTCGGCATCGCCATAGACAACCGGATTCTGGTCGCGCACCGCGATCGCAAAGGCGATGCGGATACCGACGTCGGAAGCG
This sequence comes from Bradyrhizobium sp. Ses1, assembly GCF_059512365.1. Classification (NCBI taxonomy): domain Bacteria; kingdom Pseudomonadati; phylum Pseudomonadota; class Alphaproteobacteria; order Hyphomicrobiales; family Nitrobacteraceae; genus Bradyrhizobium; species Bradyrhizobium sp. Ses1. The sequence continues at coordinate 54,280 of NZ_JCAMOQ010000033.1, read as the reverse complement.
GCGCGCGCGATCTCTTTGGCTTCCTCCACCAGCGGCATGGTTCCGCTCGGGCGGGTGTAATGCACCATCATCGCAGCGCAGCCGGCGCGCGCCGAGCGTGCCAGCGCGGAGGCCGCAGTGAGATAGGGATCGACCGGCGAGCCCAGTGCGGAGCGCAGCAGCCAGCTCTCCAGGGGCATGCCGAGCGCGCCGAAGGACGATGCGGTCGGCCGTGCATGATCATGGGCGTTGACGAAAGCAGGAAGCACGAAGGAGCGCGGCCCCGCCGGCGGCGCTCCCCGGTCGATGGAGGTGATGATGCCGTTGTCGTGCCGGAGCACGACGTCGTTGAGCACGCCGCGGTCACGACCGGCGAATAGGCTATGTGCCGGGACTTCGTTCGCCATGACCGCAGATTATCTCAGTTAGTGGTGTAGACCAACTCCCGCTCCGCCCGCGGCGGCAGGAACTCGCGGCTAAAGATTTCGGACGGCGTCGGCGTGCGGGTGAGCTGATAGCCTTCGACGATGATGCCGATGGCGCGGGCCATGCGGTCATCCTTGACGTCGCCGACGCCGATCTCCTTCATCTCCGGCGAGACGATCAGCTTGTCGAAGGAATATTGCAGGCGGCGCTTCTCGACGTCGACATTGATCAAATTGTCGAAATTCACCGCGGCCTTCATGCCGGCGTTCTGGTCTTTTGCCACTGCGATCAGGCCCTTGTTGATGGCACGGACGAGGCCGGCGACGGCCTTCGGATTGGACGCGAGCAATTTGCGCGAGACCATCACGCCGTTGGAATAGAGATCCATTCCGTAATCGCCGAACGAGAACCACTTGAAGTCCTTCTCGGGATCCTGGCGGTTCAGCACCAGGTTGAAATAGCTGGTGATGTTGAAGACGAGCGCGGCGTCGATGTCGCCCTTGATCAGCATCGGCTCCTGCAGGTTCGGCGCCATGTTGGAGATCTTGATCTTCTCGCCATCGAGCCCGTTCTTGTGCACGAACACCGGCAGCAGCCGCGTGGTCGGCGTGCCCTGCGCGCCGCCGAGCGTGTGACCTTCGAAATCCTTGATGGTGTTGATGCCGCTCGATTTCTTGGCGACGATCGCGAACGGCGGCTGGTTCCAGATCATGTAGACCATCACAGGCGCGTCCTGCGGCTTGGTCGAAGCATTCTGGATGATGGCATTGACGTCGCCGAAGCCGGCGTCATAGGCGCCGGACATGATGCGTGTCACGGTCGCGCCCGAGCCTTCGCCCTGATCGATGACGACGTTGAGGCCTTCCTCTTTGAAGAAGCCATGGTCCTTGGCGTAGAAGAAGGCGGCGTCGGAGCCTTGGGTCTTCCAGCCGAGCGTGAACTTGATCGTGGTTTCCTCGGCCGCCGCTGGCCCTGTTAACAGGATTAGTCCCAACAGCGCGGCGCTCACTTTCCTTGACATGACGACCTCATGAATGATGGTTGATAAAACTCTTTCTCAGGTGGCAATCGCGTCGTTCTTGCGCGTGGCCCAGCCGGTGACCTGGCCTTCGATCAGCGAGAACACGACGTAGAGCGCGACGCCGAGGCCGGCGAGCACGAACAGGCCGGCGAACACCAGCGGCACGTTGAAATTGGAGGATGCGGTCATCATCACATTGCCGATGCCGCGATTGGAGGCGACGGTCTCCGAGAGCACCGCGCCGACAAAGGCGTAGGAAATCGCGACCTTCAGCGAGGCGAAGAAGAACGGCATCGTTCGCGGCAGACCGACATTCCAGAGGATGTCGAATTTGCTGGCGCCAAGCGCCTTCAAGACGTCCTCGAGTTCGGGTTCGGTGGTGGCAAGCCCGGTGGCGATGTTGACGACGATCGGGAAGAAGCAGATCGACAGCGCGGTGAGAACCGCCGGCACCGTGCCGGAGCCGAACCAGAGCACGAAGATCGGTACCACCGCTACCTTCGGGATCGAGGAGAAGCCGATCAATAGCGGATAGGCCGTGTCATAGGCAGTCTTCGAGACGCCGATGAAGGCGCCGAGCACGACACCGAGCGCCACACCCAATACGAAGCCGAACATCGTGGTCGCGAGCGTCTGGACGATGTGCGGCCACAGCACCGGAAAGCGCTCGAACAGTGTCACGAAGACCTGCGACGGACGCGGCAGCACGAGATCGGACATGCCGGTCATCAGGCAGAACAGTTCCCAGGCGACGAAGAACAGCACGATCAGCGCCGCCGACCACGCCTTCTGCCTGATATCGAGTGCTGTCATCTCAGACCGCTCCTTCCTGCACTGCACTGCGCGCGTCAACGATCATCGCGCGCAGCTTCTGGTTCAGCGCGACGAAATCAGGCTCGAAGGTCATCGCCACCGTGCGCGGCCGCGCAAAGCCGACATGGCCGTCGTCGAGGATGCGGCCGGGCCGCGCGCTCATCACGCAGATGCGGCTGGCGAGAAAGCCGGCCTCGCGCAGATCGTGGGTGACCAGCAGCACCGTCGGCTTGTGCGTCATCCAGAGCCCCTGCAGGATCGACCACAATTCCTCGCGCGTGAACTGGTCGAGCGCGCCGAACGGCTCGTCGAGCAGCAAGAGGCGCGGCTCATGGATCAGCGCGCGGCAGAGGTTGGCGCGCTGGAGCATGCCGCCGGATAGCTGCCAGGGAAAGCGGCCACCAAAACCTTTCAGGCCAACCTGCTCCAACAGCGCGTTGGCCTTGTCGCGGAATTCGCTCTTGCGGAGTCTTCGGAACTGCGAGCGGAACGGCTCAACGATCTTGAGCGGCAGCATGATGTTCCGCTCGATCGTCATCCACGGCAGCATGGTCGGATTCTGGAAGGCCATGCCGACCCGCATCGCACGCGCCGCCACCTCGCGGCCGCCGACGATGACGACGCCCGTAGTCGGCTGCACCAGGCCGCTGACCAACCGCAGGATCGTCGATTTGCCACAGCCGGACGGACCGACCAGCGCGACGAACTCGCCGTCCGCGATCCGCAGTGTCGTTGTCGATAACGCCGGCACTGCACGCGCGCCACGGCCGAACGTCACGGAGGCGTCGGATAGTTCAATGGCAATCGGCGCGCTTCCGGAAGGAACCGGCTCGCCGGAGAATTCGGAATTTGCTTGCATGCGCATCACGGCAGAAAGTGTATGCAAGCCAGATGCCAGCGCGGCTTTCCTACGGAATCAACGCGATTAGGGGAATCGGTACTGCTCCGGCGGATTCTTTTTAGGCAATCGGCTCATCAAAGTGCATGCAATTCGTGCGCACAATTATTGGACGCCTGTGCTAAGAATCGGCCCGCAAGCACTTACGGGACCAACCGATGGCGCCGCGCGCGGCCAGCAAGACTGCTGAATCGTCCGACAAGGTCAGCGTGATCTGCCGCGCGCTCCGCCGCGCCATCATCGAGCAGGCGCTGGAGCCGGGCGCGAAGCTACCGGAAGATTCGCTCGGCGAGCGTTTCGGCGTCAGCCGCACCATTGCGCGCCATGCGCTCGGGCAATTGGCGGCCGAGGGGCTGGTCGAACTGCGCCGCAACCGCATCGCCGTGGTGGCGACGCCGAGCTGGCAGGATGCGCGCGACGCCTTCGATGTCCGGATTCAGCTCGAGCGGCTCGTGGTGCGCCATCTCGCCGGCAAGCTCACCAAGGCGCAGATCGCGGAATTGAATGCGCATGTCGATGCCGAGGACCGTGCGCGCGGCGGCTCGGACCCGGTCTCGATCCGGCTTGCGACCGAATTCCACATCCTGCTCGCGCACATGACCAACAGCCCGATCCTGATCCGGTACGTCAGCGAGATCGCCTATCGCTGCTGCCTGACGCTGTCGCTGTTCAGCCGCCCGCATTCCTCGGAATGCGCCATCAACGAGCATCGCGCGATCATTGCGGCGCTGGTCAGGGGCGACGAGGAGAAGGTGATGAGCCTGATGCACAGCCATCTGGACTCGGTGGCGGGCCGCGCGCTGGTTACTCCGGTCCCGCAGCGCGGCCGCGATTTGCTCGATATCCTTGCCCCCTATGCCGAAGAGGCGGAGGGTGGCCGCGTCGTGAAACTGCCGAAGGCGGCGCGCGGACGCTGACGACGATGCGAACCGCCTTCGATCTCCTCTTCCGCAATGCGCGCACGCGAGGTGCGAGCACGCCGGTCGATATCGGCATCGCCGGCGGCCGGATCGCGGCGATCGAACGTCATCTCATCTGTGAGACGGCGGAAATCGATGTCGGCGGCAAGCTCGTGCTGCCAGGCTTCGTCGACACCCATATCCATCTCGACAAGGCCTGCCTGCTCGGCCGCTGCGCCCATGACCATGGCAGTGTCAGCGAAGCCATCCGGGCGGTGGCGGCGATGAAGCGCGATTTCACCGTCGAGGACATCTATGCTCGGGGCGCGCGCGTGATCGAGCGCGCGATCACCTTTGGCACGACGCGGATGCGCACGCATGTGGAGATCGATCCGCGCATCGGCCTGCGCGGCTTCCAGGCGATCAAGGCGCTGAAGCGCGATTATGCCTGGGCGATCGATATTTCCCCGTGCGTGTTCCCGCAGGAAGGGCTGACCAACGATCCCGGCGCCGAGGAATTGCTGATCGCAGCGCTGCGCGACGGCGGCGAGGCGATCGGCGGCTGTCCCTATGTGGACACCGATCCGAACGCGCATATCGAGAAGATCTTCGATCTGGCGCAGGCGTTCGACGTCGACGTCGATCTGCATCTTGACTTCGACCTCGATCCGTCCTGGTGGCATATGGAAGAAGTGTGCCGCCAGACCGAACGCCGGAACTATCAAGGACGCGTCGCCATCGGCCATGCGACCAAGCTCTCGGCGCTGCCACCGGATCGGCTGAAGACGGCGACCGAACGGTTGGCAAACGCTGGCGTTGCGGTCACCGTCCTACCCGCGACCGACCTCTATCTGCTGGGGCGCGACGCGACACATAACGCGCCGCGTGGCTTGACCGTCGCGCACAAACTCGTCACCGACGGCGTGCTCTGCTCGGTCGCGACCAACAATGTGCAAAATCCGTTCACGCCGTTCGGCGATGCCTCGCTGCTGCGGATGGCCAATTTCTACGCCAACATCGCCCATGCCAAGGTCAACGAATTCGACGCCTGCCTCGATCTGGTGACGGACCTCCCTGCCCGCCTGATGAACCTGCGGGACTACGGCATTAGCATCGGCAATCCCGCTGACATCATCGTGCTCGATACCGATAGCGGCCGCGCCGCGATCGCGGAATTGCCCGAGGTGCTCATGGGCTTCAAGGGGGGCCGCCAGACCTTCGAACGGCGCCGGCCAATGCTGTTTCCGCCAAAGAGCTAATCGCAACCTGCCGACCTGGATTGCCGCTGATGTGATTGACGCGCCGGCCGTTCCATTGTTGTTATCGGCTCAACGAAACAACAACGCCGGGCAGGAAACCATGGGCAAGTCGTCCAACATCAGAAGCATCGAAACGCTCGCCTGCGATGCCGGCTGGCGGAATTACCACTTCGTCAAGATCACAACCGAAGACGGTGTCGTCGGCTGGAGCGAGTTCGACGAGGGCTTTGGCGCACCCGGTGTCACCGCCGCGATCGAGCGGCTGTCGACGCGGATCATCGGCAAGAACGCGCTGCAGCACGAGCGTATCTATGCCGAACTGTTCTCCGCGACCCGGCCGGCCGCCGGCGGCGTGGTGGCGCTGGCGCTCGGCGCGATCGAGAACGCACTGCTCGACGTCAAGGCGAAGGCGCTCGGCGTGCCCTGCTACGAGCTGCTCGGCGGCAAGATTCGCGACCGCATCCGGGTCTACTGGTCGCATTGCGCGACCTGGCGCATCAACCATCCCGACTGGTACAAGCCGGCCATCACCGACCTCGACGGCGTCAAAGCGATCGGCCGCGAGGTGCGCGAGAAGCGCTTCACGGCGCTGAAGACCAACATCTTCGTTTATACCGACGGCAAGCCGCAGGGCTGGCGGCCCGGCTTCGGCGCGCCGTTCGAGCCCGAGATCAATGTCGACCGCACGGTGCTGCGCAATCTCTGCATGCATTTGGAGGCGATCCGCGACGGCGCCGGGCCCGATGTCGATCTCCTGCTCGATCTCAATTTCAACGCCAAGACCGAAGGCTATCTGAAGATCCTGCGGGCGATCGAGAAGATGGACATGTTCTGGGTCGAGATCGACACCTTCAACCCGCAAGCGCTAGGTTACATCCGCCGCCAGAGCCCGCATCCGATCTCCTCCTGCGAGACGCTATTGGGCCTGCGCGAATTCCTGCCCTACTTCACCGAACAGGCGATGGACGTCGCGATCATCGACACGCCCTGGAACGGCGTCTGGCAATCGATGAAGATCGCGAACGCCGCCGAACATTTCGAGGTCAACGTCGCCCCGCATAATTTCTACGGCCACCTCTGCACCATGATGAACGCGCATTTCTCCGCGGCGGTGCCGAACTTGCGGATCATGGAGACCGACATCGACCGGCTCGCCTGGGACCATGAGCTGTTCACGCATGTCCCTGAAATCGTCGACGGCCACCTCGTGATTCCGGACCGGCCAGGCTGGGGTACCGAGCCGAACGAAGAAGGCCTGCGCGCGCATCCGCCGAAGGCCAAGGGTGGACTGCTGAGTTACGGGCAGGCTGGGAAGAAGTAGGCCGCGCTTCGAGACTGCGCAGCCGACCTCTTAGGGTTCGATCGAAAGATCGGCCTCGAACAGGCGATTGAGGTCACCGATCAATGCAAGACCATTTTCGCGCGCTCTAAGCGCTGAGTTGATCTGCTCTGACGCCGCCGCCTGGAACGCCATATAACCATGGTATCGCGGCCGAACATAGGATCCCTCTAGCGTCGCGCGTGTGCTCCGATAAAACTCGGCGGTCGCGCTATTGACCACCGGATCGTCCCAGGCGGTTGCATGTCCGGGCTGGCCGCCGGCAGCGGCGTAAGGTCCGCGCTGCACCTCTGCGCTTGCGACCCAATAGGCGAAATCGATCGCGTGCATCGCGTGCGACGTCTTGGCGGAAACGGCAATTCCGGTACCGCCAAGCGCGGCGCCAATCGGCTTGCGCGAGCCGATCGTCGGGATGTTGGCGAAACGGATCAGTCGTCGGCGGAAGGCAGTCTGGGCGTAGGACACGTAACCGTAGATGAACGGAACGCAGTCGATGTCCGAGGCATCATCGACCATCCTTTCGAACACCGCGATCGGATCGCGATCGAGGTCCGCGGGATCGATCAATTCGGCAAGTTCGCGAATCCTGCGCCACACTTCGAGGCCCGTCTCGGCATCCACGAACCGGGAACGTTCAATGCCGCATGGCTGGCCGAGATGCGCTGCAAGCGTATAGAACACCATGAGGGAATGCGGCGGCCGGAGCGGAAGTGCCACTCGCCCGCGCCGCGCCAGTTCCATCACTTCGGTGAAGTCCGACGGAGCTTGCGCCAGCCGGTCCGGTCGAAACGCCTGGACCTGGGTGGCCGCATCGATCGGAAACGCCCATTGTCTTCCATTCCACCTATATGAAAGATACGACGGGCCGACGGATGCGGCTTCGAGCAAAGTCCGCTCCGCCGCCCGGCCGGTGACATCCAGCGGCAGCAGGCACTTCTCCTCGGTGACTTGCCCGACATGCGGATGATCGATCACAATCAGATCATAGCGCTCGGCGAGCTCCATCACCGGGAAGCTTTCGAAGTCCTGAAGCGAACGCTGCTCCCAGGTGATGTTCACTCCGCTGCGCCGTCGCCATATCTCCGAGCACGCGACCAGCGGGTCGTAGCCGCGCGGATGGCTCCACGTCATGCCCTTGAGATGGATCACAGCCCGAACTCCCGGCGGAGGACGGCCGAATGCTGACCGATCTTCGGCGCCGCCTGATCGCCCTTCGGCCTGAAGCCGTCGAAACGCAGCGGCACGCGCGTGGTCCGGATTCTGACATCCTCGCGCGACACGGTTTGCAGCATATCAAGCGACTTGAAGCCCTCACTCTCCAGCAATTCAGGCCAGGTCAGGACCTTCGCGCACCAGATGTCGGCGGGCTCGAGGATCGAGAGCCAGTCGTTGCTGGTTCGCTCGGCCAGCCGCTGGGCGATGATGGCCTTGATAGCGTCCCGGTCATTGAACCAGCTCGCGGGGTCGTCGCGATAGGGTGCGAGCTCATCCAGCCCGAGCAGGTCGGCAAGCTTCGGGATCGGCGCCATGGCGATCGCCAGGAACCCGTCCTTGGTCGGATACACGCCATATGGCGCGGCCAAATAGGCGTGAGCGCTGCGACGCGCGGAACGGCTGGGCAGTCGTCCGCCGTCATTCAGATGTACCGTCAGCACCTCGAGCTGGAAGTCGATGAGCGCCTCAAGCAAGCTTGTCTCCACATGAGCGCCCTCACCAGTCACGCCGCGGCGGACCAGGGCAGCGAGAATGCCCTGGGCCATCGTCGCGCCGGCCATCATGTCGGCAACCGCAAGCCCGAAAGGGACCGGTCCTTGGGCATCGTCGCCATTCAGCCACATCACGCCGGACCGGGACTGTGCCAGCAGGTCCTGGCCCGGGCGTTGCACCCACGGCCCCTCCTTGCCGTAACCCGTGATGGACGCGTAGACGATGCGCGGATTGAGCGCTCTCACGGCATTGTAGTCGAGCCCGATCCGCTCGATGACGCCGGGACGGAAATTCTGAACCACAACGTCTGCACGCGCGAGGAGCGTGCGCAGCGCCGCCAAATCGTTCGGGTCCTTGAGATCGAGGGCCAGGCTTTCCTTGCCGCGGTTGATCGCGTGGAAGATCGTGGAGTCGCCGCCGATCTCTGCGTCGCTGAGATACAGGCGACGGGACAGGTCGCCGCTCTCCGGCCGTTCGACCTTGATCACCCGCGCTCCGAGATCGAGCAGGCGGAGGCAGCAATAGGGACCGGATAGAAACTGGCTCATGTCGACGACCAGAAGACCTTCGAGGGGAAGCGTCGTTTCGAACATCGGGCCACCTTCTGTCGGACAAGTTCTCGCTCGCAGTGCCGGACTGCTCAAGCGCCCCTGCAGTTGATCCGCTCCGGCGCCATCATTCTTATATGAATATGATACTTACAAATGAATGGCAACCTCGGCGTGACGAATACCGGGCGGGCCAACGCAACCTGAGGGTCACTGGCCGGGCGTCAGGTCGGCGGCGGAATTCAGGCTACGCCCGCGGCAGCAGAAATCTCGCCTGCCGTCGTGAGCAGCATCGCGAGAATGTCGTCTCGTGATGGCGCGTCGTCGCGGTCGAGACGACGAATATGCGGGCAGGTAAGCGCCGCAAGTGGGATTCCGGTCGAGCTGAGAATCGGAGCGGAAATATTGGTGACTCCGGCGGTTTGCTGGCTTGGACGAACCTCGTAGCCTCGCTGTCGCACCTTTGCGATGATTTGCTCGAACCTTTCCGGTAAAGTCTCGCCTGGAATAGGCACTCGCTCGTCGAGCATCAGCTTGCGCTCTGTCTCGGTCACGAAGGCGAGCAAGACGTGGCCCGATCCGGTGTTCAGCAGGCTGATATGCGAACCTACCCGTATCGAGAGCCCCCAATAATCCGGAGCATCGGTCTGTGCGATGACCACTCCGCTGCCCCGGTCATAAACCACCATGTGGCAGGCCTGCTCCGCCTTGCGCGTGAAGCGGCGCATCGCAGGGAGTGCGAGACTTACGAGGCGCCGCATGGGCGGATGCCGATGAGCCAGCCCAAACAGCTTCAGGGACAGTTCGTAGCGATCTTCGCTGGTCCGCACGACGTAGTACCGCCGAACCAGCCGGTCCAGCATCCGGTAGATCTCGTTAGGTGAACGGTCGAGCGCCTTGGCGATTTCGGCCTGCGAAAGTCCCTCATCGGTACTCGACAAGAGCTCGATGATGTCGAGGCCCTTGTCCAGCGCAGGCGCCTTGTAAAGCTCTTCCGTCGTTTCATGTTTCTTCGTCATTGCTCACCCACGGCCCATGGGCGGCGACAATAGCACACGACCGGATTGCCGCCGGCCAGTGCCGCCGACGTTTTCGACGGCTTTTTCGGGGCACTTGACTTTCTTCCATATATGAAAATACTTTCCATATTTGAATAATGGCGGCAAGAGCCTTCGCGGCGTCGCTTGCTGCGCCGGGAGGACGTCAAGGAGTTTCACGCATGATCGTGAGCGAGCTTTTTTTCGAGGATTACCAGATCGGCTTCAGCCGCCGCACCCTCGGCCGCACGATCACGGAAGCCGACATTGTGATCCACGCCGGCCAGACTGGCGACAATTTCCCGCATCATATGGACGCCGAGTGGTGCACCAAGCAGGATTTCAAGCAGCGGATCGCACACGGAACGCTGGTCTTCAGCGTCGGCATCGGCATGACCGCGTCCACGATCAACCCGCATGCAATGTCCTACGGCTACGACCGGTTGCGGTTCATTCGCCCGGTCTTCATCGGTGACACCATCACCGTCAACGCAAGCATCACGACCAAGCGCGACCACGCCAAGCGCGCCGATGTGGGTGTGGTCGTCGAATCGATTGAGATGCTGAATCAGTCCGACGAAACCGTGCTCGTCTGCGAGCATCTCTATCTCGTCAAGCGAAGACGGCCCGGCGACGAGTGCCGCAAACCGCATTGAGACATTGCGCAAGACAACAAAGTTTAAACAAGGGAGGTCCGATGATGTCGCAGAATACCCTGGATTCGCCGCTGGAGAGCGCGATCCGGCGATCCGCATGGCGCTTGCTGCCGTTCCTCATGCTAATGCTTGTCCTGGCATTCCTCGATCGGGTCAATATAGGCTTCGTCAAGCTCGCCTATCAGGCCGATACCGGCATCGGGGACGCGGCCTATGCTTTCGGAGCAGGCATTTTCTTTATCGGTTATGCCCTGTTCGAGGTGCCCAGCAATCTCATCATGACGCGCGTCGGCGCACGCACCTGGCTCGCGCGCATCATGGTGAGCTGGGGACTGATCTCCGCGGCGATGATATTCGCGCGTTCGGACACCGTCTTTTATGTCCTGCGCTTTCTTCTCGGAGTCGCTGAGGCTGGCTTTTACCCGGGAGTGCTGCTCTATCTGACCTACTGGTTTCCGGCCAAGCAACGAGCGCGGGCAACCGGCCTGTTCTATCTCGGCGTCCCCCTCTCACTCGTATTCGGGAGCCCGCTCAGCGGCTACTTGCTGCAATTCGATGGGGTGCTGGGTCTGAAGGACTGGCAGTTCGTTCTTGCGGTCGAGGGATTAGCCGCAGCTTTTGTTGGCATCATTGCGTTCTTCTATCTTTGCGACCGGCCCGCGGAGGCGGCCTGGTTGACGCCGGCGGAGCGCAAGGCGCTGTCCGACGAAATCGCGCGGGAGGAAGCCCTCAAGGCGGGGCAGGTAAAGCATTCAGCCCTCGGTGTGCTCAGGGATGTGCGGGTTATCGCCTTCATCTTGGTCTACTTCTGCTTCCAAGTCGGCACCTCGCCGTTCTCTTTCTACTTCCCCTCAAAGCTCGCCTCGGCCACGGGAGGCAAAGTCGACTTTACGATCGGCCTCCTGCTGGCACTTCCCTGGCTGTGCTCGGCGATCGTCACCCTGCTTGCGACCGCATACGCCGATCAGCATCAGAATCATCGCCAAGTCGCTATAGTGCTGATCATCGCCGGCGTTCTGGCATCGGCCGCCGTCGGATTCACCAACAATCCGATTCTGCTCGTGATCGCCTTCTGTATTGCTGTCCCGGGGCTGACCTCGTCGCAGCCGGTCTTTTGGAGCCTGCCGACGCAATATCTGAGCGGCATCGGCGCGGCGAGCGGGATCGCCTTCATCGTATCCCTGGGCAATCTGGGCGGGTTCTTCTCGCCACAGATCAAGACCTATGCGGAGCAGGCCCTTGGCAACAGCAGCGTCGGCTACTTGGTCCTGTCGGTGATTGCAGCCGGTGCCGCAGTCATCCTGCTGGGTCTGCCGCAACATGAACCGCGCGCCCGCTTCGCGCCGCCCCTCGCCAAATTAGACGCCGCAGCCAGGAAGGATCCTGCCTAACCGCGCAATGCGAAGGCAGGCAAGAAAATCAAAGGATCGGCTGAGAATGCCGGCCGTTTTAAAGAGGGCCAGATGAGCAAACGTCTTGCTGGAAAGACCGCCGTTGTGACCGCGGCCGGAAATGGTATCGGGCGCGCGTCCGCAATGATGCTTGCCGCAGAAGGGGCAATGGTGTGGGCGACGGATATCGACCAGGTCGCGCTCGACGAGTTGAGAAGAGATGCAGACCGCGGCTTGCATCTGCGAGCTCATTGCCTGGATGTGCTCGATCCAGTCAAGGTAAGGCAATTCGCCGAATCGCTCGGACCGATCGACGTTTTGTTCAACTGCGCAGGCTACGTACATGCAGGAGATATTCTGCATTGCGAGGAGAGCGCTTGGGATCTCAGCTTCGATTTGAACGTGAAAGCGATGTACCGCTCCATCCGGGCGTTTCTTCCCGCAATGATCGAAGCCGGCCGCGGCGGCTCTATTATAAACATGGCGTCCGTTGCTTCGAGCGTGAAAGGTGTCCCGAACCGTTGCGCCTACGGCGCCTCCAAGGCGGCCGTGATCGGTCTGACGAAATCCGTTGCGGCGGACTTCGTATCGCATCAGATTCGTTGCAACGCCATTTGCCCCGGGACGATCGAGTCACCTTCCCTGCAAGCTCGCATAAAGGCACAGGCACTGAAGGACGGACTGGACGATGCCGCAGCACGTCAGAGCTTTACGTTGCGGCAGCCACTCGGAAGACTTGGTCGACCCGACGAGGTCGCGGCTCTCGTCACATATCTTGCTTCGGATGAGTCGGCGTTTACAACAGGAGCGATCCACATCATCGATGGCGGCTGGTCAACTTGAGTAGCTCGGTGGTTGGGCCCCGGCTCCAGCCCGGGAGGACGGAGCGGCATTTCATCCCGTACGATCACTTATCGCTAGGCGCGTTCAAAAATGCGCTTTCGACCACATCGCCGATCGGTTGCCAGACATTGCCGTCGAACTGCACCAGTCGCATCTGCTTGATCGGGCGGAAATCGGTCGGGCCGGTGTTGATCGCGATCCCCGGCAGCGCGACCGGATTGAGATAGTTCTTCAAGGACGCAGCCTGGCGCATGATGTTCTCGCGCGACAGATCATCGCCGCACTGGTTCAGCACCTGGACCAGGGTCTCTGCCGCGGCGTAGCCGAAGATGGCGTAGCTGTCCTCCTTGTCGCCGTCGGGATAGTATTTGTCCATGAAGGCCGACCATGCCTTGATCGGCGGGTCCTCCTTCCATGCCGCATCGTCGGCGTCCTTCAGGAAGGATGTCGAGATCACGCCGAGCGCATTCTGCAATCCCGCTGGCCGCAGCGCGCTGGCGATCGAGGCCGAGGCATTGTCGAGGATGAAGACCGGATGCCAATCCAGGTCGGCCGCAATGCGAATGGCGCGGGCGGCGATCGCCGGCGCTCCGTTGAACACCAGTATGTCGGCGCCGGAATCCTTCAATATCTTGATCTGCACCTGGATCGAGGTATCGGACGCATCAAAGGCGAGATCGGCGACGATCATGCCGGCGGTATCGCCGAGACCTTCCTGCAATCCCCTGAACAGATCGCGGCCGAACTGATCGTTTTGCCAGAGCACGGCGATCTTGCGGTCGGGATAGGACGCCTGGATGTAATTCGCATAGATCTGGCCCTCCGCGCGGAAGGTCGGCTGCCAGCCCATGCTCCACGGATATGTCTTCGGATTTGCCCATTCCTCGTCGCCCGAAGCGACGAACAATTGCGGGATCTTCTTGTCGTTGAGATAGGTCCGGGTCGCGAGATTGCTCGGCGTGCCGAATGAGCCGAACATCAAGAGCACGTTCTGCTTCTCGACCAGTTCGCGCGTCTGCTGAAGCGCGGTGCGCGGATTGGAGCTGTCGTCGACGGAGATGAACTTGATCTTGCGTCCGTTGATGCCGCCGCGCTCGTTGACCATGTCGAAATAGGCGGCTTCTGCCCTGCCGATGGTCGCAAAGGCCGCCAGCGGTCCGGTGTAGGGCATGACGTTGCCGATGCGGATCTCATTATCCGCGGCGCCTCCCTCGGACGCCTGCTGTGCGCTGGACGGCGCCCACGCGAGAAGCAGTGCGGCGGCGAGGGACAGCGACAATCTTGCTTTTCTTTGTTGCATCGGCATCGCCTCAAACCTGCTCGAACGGCAGCCTGCTGCGTTTCCCCGCCACAACAATAGCGCGTAAATATGGGCAGAGAAATGAAATGGTGCATTGCAGCGATCTGGCGATCATCGACGGTTGGCGCCGAAAGGAACTCCCATCAGCGCCAACAAAGCGGAGAACATCGTCTATTTTATCGCCACCGCCCGGGACGTATAGATCAAAAACACCACCGTGCCGGCCAGCAGGGCTGCTGCCATGAAGATCATCACGGCCGGCAATCCATAGAGTGCCGCCACGGCGCCGGTTATGGACTGCATCAATGCCGCGCCGAGGAAGAAGGAGAGATTGATCGCCGAAAGCGCCTTGCCTGCGCTCTGGGCGTCGACGAGCTGTCTGGTCATGCCGTAGAGCAGCGGCTGCGCCGAGACGGCAAGACCGATCAGGACGAACAGGACGAGATCATATTGCGGCGGCATGACGGCGACGCCAAACAGGTCAGATATCGGGTAGCCCGGAGCTCCCAGGGCCATCAGGAGAAGCAGCAGCGCCGATACGAGATGGGATGCCGCAACAACGGTGCGCCGGTGGCCGAGCCTGCGATCGATCATGCCGATGCAGACCGGCCCAGCGATCAGCGCCAGCGTGAACATGCCGAGTTGGTTGCCGGCTTCGATGCGGGTGAGCCCCTTGACCTCCATCAGCCACGGGCCGCCCCACAATCCCCTGAGCACGAGCGACGCGGCCAGCGAGACCAGCGACAAGGCGACCAGGCCCCGGAGCTGATGGGACAGGCCGAGGCGCAAGACTTCCATCATCTGCGAAAGCGGCGACGAATCGTCCTTGTGTTCAGCCGGCTGTCTCGGCACCAGCGCGAACACCGCAAGCAGCACCGCGACACCACCGACCGCCGATATCCAGAACCCCGCGCGCCAGCCAAAACGCTCGACCACGAAGGCCAGTGGGCTCGACGACAGCAGCATGCCGATGTTGCCGATCGACAGGATCGCGCCCGACCACAGGCCAAACTTGAGCGGGGAAAGCTGTTTCGCAGCCAGCGTCATCGGGCACATCAGCATGCCTGATGTCGCGATCCCCAGCATGAGCTGGCCAACGAGGAAGCTCCCCGGTCCGGTCGCAAACGCCGATGCCACTGCCCCGAAGATGGTTCCGATGAGCAGGCCCAGGGAGACTGGGCGAACGCCGAAGCGGTCCATCGCGGCGCCGACGGGAACCTGCGATGCGGCAAAGGCGAAATGGTAGATCGAGGTCAGGCTCGCGAGCGTCTGCGGCGGCGTCGCGAAATCGGCGGCCATCAGGTCGAGGCTGATGGCCGGGATCGTCCGCAGCAGGGTCGATAGCATATGGCCACAAGCCAGGGCCAACAGAGCATAAATCAGCGTGCGGGTACTGGACCCCGCATCTTCTTTGGTAACGCCGCCCACGAATCGTCTCGTCTTCCGAGGAATTTCGGGACGGCGTATCACCAATAGGCAGAGAACGCCAATCTCTGCCTAGGTATTGGGCAGTTTAGTGCTTATGGAACACCAGCGTCCGCACCTCGATGCTCTCGCGAGGCTCTGCATCAGCCGGCGTCGTCGGATCGATGAAGGCCGTATGCGGCGCGAAGCGCGTGCGGCCGTCGGTTGCCGAATCGTAGCACTTGAGCAGCAGCGCTTCGTCGGGGGTCATTTCCGGGAAATAGAACCAGCGGTGGTTCGCATTGTATTTCACGGAATAGGTCTCGCCCTGACGGTTCGGATAGATCAAGTCGGAGGCGATGAGATCGCCCTGCTCCACCGACTGGCCGTCGCACATCGCCAGCGGCGCATCGCGCAGCGGCCCGCGGATCGGCCTCCACAGGTTGATCACCTGGGCGCGACCTTTGAGAAGTTCGTTGGCCTCCTCAGGCAGATGTTCGAACACGCGGTTACGGCCGGACAGATCGGTCTGGTCGACATGGACCCGAGTCGCCGGCTGGCGCGGCGTCCCGTCACGCACATCAGGTGCACCCTCGACGCGCTTGCGCACGGTATGGTCGAAGATGACGACCCGATCCGCCTTCAATGTCGCCTTCAGGAAGGCTTCGACGGCGGGATAGTAGACGCGCCTGATTTCGTTGTCGTCGTAGTAGTTCTTCACCACGGTCGGATGCTTGACGAGAGCGAAGCCTTCACGGTCGAGCGAAAACTGGTTGGCGATCAGACGGCCGTCGAAGATCGGAACGTTGTGGGGTTCGGGGAGCGCCGTCGACTTGGGCTCGCCAGGCGGCGGATCAAAGGCGTAGGTGCGTGGCTTGCCCGCTGTCGGGGCGAGATAGTTGAGCTCGGCAGTGACGAAGGGAAGCGACTCGATCTTGGTTTCATGCAGGCCCATGGTGGTCTCCCGGACTCCCTATTGTTCGTTCTGCTTCATTTTGGCCGGGTGAACCGTCCGGGCAAGGGACGCCAAGAAATAGCAACGTTGACATTCTTGCGAGGATGAAACGTGGAAAATCCTTTCGGCACTCTCGACTCGCCAAGCGGATTATTTCCGCCGATCACGCATTCGGGAGGTGCGCTCCCTCTCCTACCCTCGTCATTGCGAGCCGCCGCTCTCTCCCCCGTCATTGCGAGCGCAGCGAAGCAATCCATGCCTCGACAAGCGGAGAGATGGATTGCTTCGCTTCGCTCGCAATGACGCTGGTGTGAGCGCTTTCGCGACTCATCTTGTTCGACCTCAGGGGGAGGTGGAAGATTGGCCCGGGCCTACAAACCCGTGCCCTTGCCGATCGCCGTCGCGAACGAGCGGTCGACGATCTCGGCGGCATTGAGCTGCTGCTTGATCAGACCCCACCGGTGATAGAGATCGATGGTCTTCTGCTCGTCGCTCACGACGGCGTCATCGATCGGGGTGATCTGGATCTTGGCCCGCGCCAGCCAGTTCAGCGGCACCGAAGTCGGGATATTCATCAGCTTGCCCCAGGTCTCGGCATAGCCGGCGACATTGTTCTGCGACCATGCCCGCGCCGCGGCGAGGCGACGGACGAAATCCTGCAACTGCTCGTGCTTGTCCTTGATCGCGCTCGGCGTTGCGACCTGAAAGCCGAGGCCGGGCGTGATGCCTTCGGCGGTGATTACGCGGCGCGACTTGAAGAGTACCTCTTCCTGGCTGACATAGGGCTCCCAGGTCGACCAGGCCTCGACCGACCCTTGCGTATAGGCGACCTTGGCGTCCGAGGGTGCGAGGAAGACGATCTGCACATCGCTCGCCTGCCAGCCCCTGGATTCGAGCGCGGCCAGGATCAACTGATGCCCGATCGAGCCGCGGCCGGTTGCGATCTTCTTGCCGCGCAGGTCGTCGAAACTCTTGATCGCGGATGTCTCGGGCACCAGGATCGCGAGCCCTTCGCGCGACTGCCGCACCGCCGCGATCGCTTTCACCGGCACGCCTGCCGCGGCGGCAAAGGTGAAGGGCGCATCGCCGACGAGGCCGGTGTCGATCGCGCCGGCGCTGAGCGCTTCCAACAGCGGTGCGGCCGCCGCGAACTCCCTCCACTCGATCTTGTAGGGCACGTCCTTGAGCACGCCGGCGGCTTCCATCACCGCCTGCGAATTGCCCTTCTGGTCGCCCACGCGCAACGTGGTTTGCGCGGACGCGATGCTCGTGCCGCTGAGCGCGAGCAAAACAGCGAGAGCGAACCGGATCATTCGGCGGCAATCCCACGCGTCGCATTGCGCTGGGCGATCAGCTTGCGCGTCAGCGGGATCAATTCACGGCCATAGTCGATCGCATCGATCAGCGGATCGAAGCCGCGGATCAGGAAGTGACTGACGCCGAGGTCGTAATAATCGGCGAACACCTCCGCCACCTGCTCGGGCGTGCCGACCAGCGCCGTGGTGTTGCTGTTGGCGCCGGTCAGCTTGGCAATCTCGGTCCAAAGCCGCTTGTCGATACGCGCGCCTTGATCGGCAAGCGCAAGCAGCCGCTTCGCGCCCGCGGTGGCATGACCATCAGCTGGCTTACGGTAGCCGGTCTGGTCCTGCAATTCGGTGGCGCGCTCGAGGATCGACTGCGCTTTGGCCCACGCCTTCTCCTCGGTGTCGGCGAGGATCGGCCGCACCGAGAGGCTGAAGCGCGGCGCCGGCCGGCCGTGCTTGGCGGCAGCAGCGCGCACGCGCGCGGTGACGTCGCGCACCTGCGCATAAGATTCGCCCCACAGCGCGAAGGTGTCGGCGTGCTTGCCCGCGACCTCCACCGCGGCATCCGAGCCGCCGCCGACAAAGGTGTAGATGCCGCCCTTCTGATGCGGCTTAACTTGCGAAAAGCCCCGCTCGACCTGGTAGTACTTGCCGCGATAGTCGAACGGCTTCTCGCTGGTCCATTCCAGGCGGACGATGTCGAGGAATTCGCTGGTGCGCGCATAGCGCTCGTCCTTGTCGTCGAGCGTATTGCCGTCCTGGCGCAGTTCGGTGGCATTGCCGCCAGTGATGACGTGCAGCGAGACGCGGTCAGGGTAGAACTGGTCGAGCGTGGCGAGCTGACGCGCCAAGAGCGTCGGCGCGGTGAAGCCCGGCCGCTGGGCGATCATCACTTTCAACGTCCTGGTGATGCCGAGCACGTGCTGGGCGACCTGCAGCGCATCCGGCGTCGTCGAGTGAAACGCGAGCAGCGCGCGGTCGAAACCGGCAAGCTCATGCGCCTTGGCGACCGTCTCGAGATAGGGCGGATCGAGCACGGGACCGGAGCGCACGATGGTCTCGGACGCATTGTTGTTGGTGATGAAGCCGATGAACTCGACTGACATGGGGAAGCTCCGATCTTGTTGGCTGTTGTTCAGATGCCCAGCGCCAGGCGTCCGGCGGCGATGCGGGTGGAGTCATCCTGCGGGGTGTGGACGCGGCCGCACAGCACATCGCGAAAATGCCGCTCCAGCGGATTGTGTCGCAACAGGCCGTGATTGCTGGTCAGTGACAGCGCGTCCTCCACCACGGCGACGGCATTGTTGGTCACCGTCAGCTTGACGATATTGGACTCGGTCGCGCTGAGCGGCAAGCCGGCATCGAACTCGGCGGCAAAACTGTCGATCAGGCGTGCATTGACCGCAAGCCGCGCCTCGATGCCGCCGAGGATTTCCTGAGCTCGTGGCAATGTCGCGAGCGGTCCGCCGAGATTGGCCGGAACACGTTCGCGCAGGAACCTGATCAGCCAGTCGCGCGCGGCGCGGGCGATACCGTCATAGATCGCGGCCACGAAGATGGCGTGGATGGTCGCCTGGGTGACATCAGGCGCGGTCCACTCTTCCGGCTTCCGCACGTCGACCTCGCAATCGAGCGGGAACACGACGTCCTCGAAAATCACGTCGTGACTGCCGCTGGCGCGCAGGCCGAGATGGTTCCAGGTCTCCTCGATCCTCGTTCCGGGCAATCCCGCGGGCACCAGGAACTGGCCGACGCGGGTTTCCGGCTCGTCGGTCCTGGCCCACACCAGATACCATTTCAGGATCGGCGCGCCGGTCGAATAGATCTTGCGGCCACTCAGCCGCCAACCCGTCTCTGTGCGGCGCGCAATCGTCGCCGGGAGGCCGCCGCGCGCAGGCGAGCCGAGTTCAGGCTCGACGCGCAGCGCGTTGATCAGCGCGACGCCCTCGACGGTCTCCTTGGCAAGCTTGCGCGATAGGCGTGCAGGCCAGCGCGGGCTGCGCGCCATCACCAGATGGTTGATGTAGTGCATCGAGAGCACCAGCGCCGTCGACGGATCGGCCTTGCCGATGATGGTGAGGATGCGCGCCGTGTCGCGGGCGCCCGCCCCTGCTCCGCCGAGCGCAGCCGGGACGGTCAGCGCGAGCAGACCGGCTTGCGCGAGGTCGTCGAAATTCTCGAACGGAAAGCTGGCGTCACGGTCGTGCGCTGCCGCCCGCCCGGCAATGACCTCGGCGAGCTGTGAGGCGCGCGCAACATGGTCCAGCGCTTCCGACGGCGTCAGCTCTTTCGCCGCAGATGTCACCATGTCGCATCGAGCCCGAGCAGGCCGAGGATCTGCCTGCGCAGATCGGCAAGATAGGGGTCGCCGCGATGGCGCGGATACGGCCGATCGACTTTGACGTCGGCCTTGACGCGCGCCGGGCGGTCGCTAAGCACGATGACGCGGTTGGCGAGGAACAGCGCTTCCTCCGCATCGTGCGTGACGAGCAGCGTGGTGAAGCCCTTGCGCTGCCAGAGCGAGACGATCTCCGCCTGCATGGTGATCCGCGTCAACGAATCCAGCTTGCCGAGCGGCTCGTCGAGGATCAGCACCTTCGGATCGTTGACCAGCGCACGCGCCAGCGCAACGCGCTGCGCCATGCCGCCGGAAAGCTGGTGCGGATAGGCTTTCTTGAAGGCGGAGAGGCCGACGAGATCGATCGCTGCGTCGACACGCTGCCGCTGGCTTTTCAGGATGCCCTGCGCCTCCAGCCCGAGCGCGACATTGTCCCAGACCGAGCGCCAGGGAAACAGCGTCGGGTCCTGGAACACGACGACGCGCGACGGGTGCGGTCCGTTGATGCGGATATCGTCCTCACGCAGCACGCCGCTGCGCGGCTTCTCAAGTCCGGCCACCAGCCGCAGCAGCGTGGACTTGCCGCAGCCGGACGGGCCGAGCAGCGCGACGAACTCGCCGGGCTTGATCGCCAAGCTGACGTCCTCGAGCACGGGCAGCACGGCGCCATCGATATCGAAAGCGTGGCTGACATGCTCGATATCGAGCTCGGCACCGACGGCAGGATAAGTGATCGCTTCGGCCAAAGCGGCGGCTACCATTTGACGACACCTTTCTGCCAGACCAGCAGGCGGTCGCGCGTCTTGAACAGCAGCGTGATCGCGCCGGAGCAAAGCAGCGACATCACGATCAGCGCGGCATACATGTTGGCATAGGCCGCCCAGCCCTGCGCCCACTGCAAATACCAGCCAAGCCCGGCCTTGACGCCGATCATCTCGGCCACCACCAGCACCGCGAACGAGGCGCCGAGCCCCATGAACAGGCCGACGAAGACATGCGGCAGCGCCGCGGGGATGGCCACCTTCAGCACCAGGAAGGACGGTTTGGCGCCAAGCGTCCGTGCGACGTCGTAATAGGCGTTCGGCACGCTCGCAACGCCGGACCAGGTCAGGACTGTTACCGGGAAACCGGTGGCAAGCGCGATCAGGAAGGTGCTCGCGCTCCAGCTCGAGGGAAAGGTGAAGAAGGCGAAGGGCAGCCAGGCGGTGGCCGGCAACGGTCCGATGAAGCGCAGCACCGGATGCACCCAGTAGCCCACCTTCTGCGACCAGCCGATCGATACGCCGGTCAAAAACCCGATGGCCGCGCCGATGATATAGCCACCGAGCTGCAGCTTCACGGATGCGATGACGCTGTTGAACAGCTTTGGCAGATCATCGGTATAGACTTCCACGATCGCCTGCGGCGGCGGGAAGAACGGCAGCGGCAGCCAGCCGAATTTTGCGGTGGCAATCTCCCAGAGCGTCAGAAACGACCCGAGCGCCACCAGCCACGGCGCGCGCCGGCGCAGCGCCACGCCGGCGCCACCGAGAAAATCGGCGCCGAGTGTCCCAAGCAGTGCAAGCGCTGCGATCAAGAACGCGCCGATCGCAACCCCATTCGTTCGCGACCAGTCGCCAAGATCTTCCCAGTAGAGGCTGGACGCGCCGAACGCCAGCCACGCGGCGCCGGCGGCCAGGCCGGCGCCATAGCCGCCACTGCGCAGCTTCTCAAGCCAGCCCGGGCTGACGCCGGCCGCGGCCTGTCCCGCGGCGGCCGATGCGTCAGACACTGAATACGTCGACATAAATCCGTTCCGCGAATTTCGCCGTGTCAGTGCTTTGCTTGAACACCGAGACGGTCTTCAGATCGTCGGCGTACCCTTTCAGCTCGCGCTTCAGGACTTCGCCAACAGGGTGATGGTGATGGGTGTGATAGCGCGCCATCGCTTCGAGATCGGCGAGCGTCGCAGTCTTCGGCGCATAGGGCTGGAACGACTTCGCGGCCTTGTCCGGATTCTGCGAGGTGAACATGGCGGCATCGAGCAGCGCCTGGGTGATCGCGCGCGCGACATGCGGCTCATTACGCACGAGAGAGCCGCGGAGGCCGACGATGCAGCAGGTCTTGTCGCGATATTCACCGTCAAGATTAGACGCGACTTCCTTGTATTGGCTGTCCTTGAGCCAGAGATAAGCGAGCGGATCGGAGGCGAGGAACGCCTGCACCTCGCCCTTCTCGACCGCGACGTTGAGAAGGTTGCCGGGATAGGCGCGCCAGTCGACGTCCTTGTTCGGATCAAAGCCCTGCTTGGCAAGCTGGATCGAAAAGAAGTTCTTGTCGGGACCGGCGAGATCGCCGACAGCGACGATCTTGCCCTTGAGGTCGGCGAGCTTGTCGACGCCGGAGCCTACGCGCGTCAGCACGCGCATGCAGCCGCCATGGGTGCCGGCGGCGATCTTGACGTCAAAGCCTTGCTCCAGCGGCTTGAGCCAGCGCAGCGCCATGCCGAGCCCGGCATCGCTCTTGCCGGTGGCGATCGCCTCCAGCAATTGGTCGGTCGAGCCGCTGTAGTTGACGAGTTCGATGTCGAGGTTCTGCTTCTGGAAGAAGCCGTAGTCGATCGCGACCGGCAGCGGCGCAAGACACACCGCGCCTGCGTTCCATGACAGCTTCAATTTGCGCGGCGCACCGGTCAGCGGCGGCGCATCGGATGCCGTCTTGCAGATCGGGAATTCGGAGAAGTCGATCGCCGGTATTGCACCGCGCGCGGAAAACGCCTGCGCGCCAAACGCCCCGATCGGCGCAGCAAAGGCGGCAGCCGCGCCGGCCCGGAGCAGCGTCCGCCGATCCATCGCCACTCTATTCTTCTTCTCTTCAATCGACATGCTCACCTCTATATTCGACACGGCTCCGCCGTCCGCGCGAACGGCCCAGCCCGCGCACATCTCATCCAGAGCTATTGTTGTAAGAAGGCGGATTTCTCCGGCGCTATTGGCACCCAATGCAACGGTCAAATGATGCGGTGCGATCGTGTCATCGTCAATGAAATGGAATTTCGAATGTGGCGCACGCGAAAGGGATTATCTCCACGATCCCAGCGGCGGACGATGAAACGATTTCGTCGTGACGCGATCGTCGGCAGCGCACGTACTGACGCAAATCGCGCGGGAATTTAGCCCTCTTGTAACGGTGCGCGTGGCGCCTTCTCCGCCGAGGAACCCAACGAGACGTTCTTTGTCGCCAGCCGCGCCAATACAGATTTCCGTTTCGTTGACTGCGCGGGGTTCGCTCATAGACTCGATGGAACGCTCATGTGCTCTCTACGCAATGGGCGAATGAAATCACAAAAGAGATGGACATGCGCAGGCTCACTCGCTTTCACTCCGTTACGCGCAAGCTGGCGACTGCATTCGTCGCTACCGCAATCACCCTTTCTTCAGTTCTCGCAGCGCTGGCCGACGACGCAATCGTGTTGCGGGTCGGCGACCAGAAGGGCGGCAACCGTTCGCTGCTCGACATCTCAGGTTTCGGAAAGAATCTGCCCTACAAGATCGAGTGGTCGGAATTTCCTGCGGCCGCGCCGATACTCGAAGCCTTGAACGCGGGCGCGCTCGACGTCGGCTATACCGGCGACCTCTCCTTCCTGTCGGTCTATGCATCGGGTGCGCCGATCAAGGCGATCGGTGGCACGCGGTCCGACGCCAGGACGCAAGCCATTCTGGTGCGCGAGGATTCGCCGATCAAGACCGCGGCTGATCTCAGGGGCAAGCGTCTCGCCGGCACGCGAGGCGGCTGGGGGCAATTCCTGATCGACGCGACACTGGAGAAATCCGGCTACAAGCTCGAGGACGCGACGTTCGCGCCGCTCGGCCCGGTCGATGCCAAGATCGCACTGCTTGCGGGATCGATCGACGCCTGGGCGGTGTGGGAGCCCTATATTTCGTTTGCGACGCTGAGGGACAAAGCACGCGTCGTTGCCGACGGCCAAGGCCTGACGCCGACGATCACCTTCATTGTCGCCTCCGATAACGCTATCGCCACCAAGCGCGCCGCGGTCCAGGACCTGCTGCAGCGACTGAACAAGGCACGGCTGTGGTCGCTCGATCATCTCGCCGACTATGCGAAGAACACGGCCGAGCTGACCAAACTTCCGGAGGACGTGCTGCTGAGCGCCTATACCGCGCAGAAGACCAGCCCGATCGCAATCGACGAGAACGTGGTCAAGGAAGTGCAGGAAGCCTCCGACCGCGCCACACGCTACGGCATCCTGTCGAAGACGCTCGACGTCGGCAAAGCCGTCGATCGCAGCTTCACCGCGGGCGCCAGTCTGAATTGATTGTCTCTTGAAAGGGCGGTTGGTGCCGCCGCGATGGACGCTGCGCCCCCTCTCCCGCTTGCGGGAGAACATTGGGCTGAGGGTGTCTCCACGATGGGACCATCCGTGAGGAGAGAGCTCTCACCCGGCGCTAAGCGCCGACCTCTCCCGCAAGCGGGAGAGGTGTCGTAAAGCGAGGAGACGTCGGATGCCCGGTCCTCTTCATCTTGCGCTCATCGTCGCGGGCCACCTGGCCTGCATGGCCCTGCTCGTGGGGCTTTCGTTTTGATGGCTTGTTCCCACGAGCGCTGATTGCCGCGCCCCGCGTTGCGGAGGGATAGAGGGTCAGGCCTCACGCGAACGCCGGGCGCGCTTCATAGCAAAAAGGCCCCCGCTTCCGGAGGCCTTTTGCCTTAGACCGCGTCCTTGGCGGCCTTGACCGGGCGAGCCCGGACGACCTTGCGGGCCGGCTTGGCCTTGAACACCGTCTCTTCGCCGGTGAAGGGGTTGATGCCCTTGCGCGCCTTGGTCGCGGGCTTCTTGATCACCACGAACTTCGCGAAGCCGGGGACGAGGAACACGCCGTTCTTCTTCAGCTCCTTATGACCGACGTCCGTGAGGGTATCCATCACGTTCTTGACGTCGCGCTTGGAGAGTTCGGTGGTGGTCGCGATCTTCTCGATCAGTTGCGACTTCGACAGTTGGGTAGCCATGGTTGCTCCATTGATTCTGGAAACGGCACGTTATGGCGGAAACTGGCTAAAAAAACAGGGTTTTCAGCATTCTTCACAGCTATATCGCCGCTGATACACCGGAATCCTGCGTTTTTCCCGGGTTTTTTCGTTGGTCGAGCCCCTTCGTCGTCTCGAACAGCCCTTTCATGAGCCCGCGACCGGGCCATCCGACACCCCGCGGACCCCTATTTTTCTGCTGCAGATTCGCACTTAGTGATTCGCGGAGCCCGCCGAACCCCCGCTTGGTCGAGCCGGGCCGATAGCACCCGTCCGGTGCCGGGAGAGGAGAATGATCGTTCGGATTGCGCTGCAATTAAGAGGTTCCTCTCCCAGCGTAACATCGGCTAAAGACGGCCTGTGGCCCCATGCCGCGCGCTGCCCGACGCCACTTTCTGGAGACCTTGTATGGATTTCACCCGCCTCGAGATCAACCGCCGCACCGCGCTTCTGACGTCGGCCGCCATCGCCGCCAACGTCATCAACCCGATGCGGGCATTTGCGCAGGAGACGCCGCGCAAGGGCGGCGTGTTCAACGTCCATTACGGCGCCGAGCAGCGCCAGCTCAATCCGAGCCTGCAGGCGTCGACCGGCGTCTACATCATCGGCGGCAAGATCCAGGAGAACCTGGTCGACCTCGACGCCGACGGCAAGCCGGTCGGCGTGCTCGCCGAGAGTTGGGAAGCCACCCCCGACGGCAAGACGGTCACCTTCAAATTACGCAAGGGCATCACCTGGCACGACGGCAAGCCGTTCACCTCTGACGACGTCGCGTTCACCGCGATGAACATGTGGAAGAAGATCCTGAACTACGGCTCGACGCTGCAACTGTTCCTGACCGCCGTCGACACGCCCGATCCGCAGACCGCGATTTTCCGCTACGAGCGGCCGATGCCGCTCAACCTGCTGCTGCGCGCCCTGCCGGACCTCGGCTACGTCTCAGCCAAGCACCTCTATGAGAATGGCGACATTCGTCAGAACCCGACCAACCTGGCGCCGGTCGGCACCGGCCCGTTCAAGTTCGTCAGATATGAGCGCGGGCAATACATCATCGCCGACCGCAATCCCGACTACTGGCGGCCGAACGCGCCCTATCTCGACCGCATCGTCTGGAAGGTGATCACCGACCGCGCCGCCGCCGCGGCGCAGATGGAGGCCGGCGAACTGCACTACAGCCCGTTCTCCGGGCTCACGATCTCGGACATGGCGCGGCTTGGGAAGGACAAGCGCTTCATCGTCTCCACCAAGGGCAACGAGGGCAACGCGCGCACCAACACGATCGAGTTCAACTTCCGCCGCAAGGAACTTTCCGACATCCGCGTCCGCCGCGCCATCGCGCATGCGATCAACGTGCCGTTCTTCATCGACAACTTCCTCGGCGACTTCGCCAAGCTCGGCACCGGCCCGATCCCCTCGACCTCGACCGACTTCTACCCGGGTGCGGACACGCCGCAATATCCTTACGACAAGGCCAAGGCGGTCGCGCTGCTCAATGAAGCCGGCTACAAGCCGGGCCCCGGCGGCACGCGCTTCTCGCTCCGGCTGTTGCCCGCACCGTGGGGCGAGGACATCTCGCTGTGGTCGACCTTCATCCAGCAATCGCTGCAGGAGATCGGCATCCCCGTGGAGATCGTGCGCAATGACGGCGGCGGGTTCCTGAAGCAGGTTTACGACGACCACGCCTTCGACCTCGCCACCGGCTGGCACCAGTACCGCAACGATCCCGCGGTATCGACCACGGTCTGGTATCGATCCGGCCAGCCCAAGGGCGCGCCCTGGACCAATCAATGGGACTGGGAAAACAAGACAGTCGACAAGACCATCGACGATGCGGCCACCGAGGTCGATCCGGTCAAGCGCAAGGCGCTCTATGCCGAGTTCGTCAAGGAAGTGAATACGGAACTGCCGGTCTGGATGCCGATCGAGCAGATCTTCGTCACAGTCATCGCGGCAAAAGCCCGCAACCACTCAAACACGCCCCGCTGGGGCTCGTCGAGCTGGCACGATCTTTGGCTTTCCGCGTGATCCTCAATACGTCAAGATGAGACCATGCGCATCTTGAGCCTTGCGGGGCGGCGGCTCGCCGCCTCGATCCCGACCCTGTTCCTGATCCTGATTGGCGTCTTCCTGCTGCTGCAGATGGCGCCGGGCGACACCGTCGACGCGCTGATGGCGCAAATGGGCGGCGGCGACGCCGCGACTGCGCGCGAATTGCGCCAGTTCTACGGGCTCGACCTGTCAATCCCGATGCAGCTCGCCAACTATCTCTGGCGCCTGGTCCGGCTCGATCTCGGTTTCTCCTCGATCTATGGCAAGCCGGTCGCCTCCGTGATCCTGGAGCGGCTGCCGCCGACCATCCTCCTGATGACGGCGTCGCTGTCGTTCGCGTTCTTCTTCGGCCTCGTGTTCGGCGTGATCGCCGCGCGCGGCGTCAACCGCTGGCCGGATACGCTGATTTCGACGCTCGGCTTTATCTTCTATGCAACGCCGTCGTTCTGGTTCGGCCTAATGGCAATTGTGGTGTTCTCGGTCTACCTGCAATGGCTGCCGTCGGGCGGTTTCGAGGATATCGGCACCGTGCAGACCGGCATCTGGCGCGTGCTCGACATCGCAAGGCACCTCATGCTGCCCACCTTGACGCTCGGGCTGATCTTCCTTGCCATTTACCTGCGCATCATGCGCGCCTCGATGCTTGAGGTGCTCAACCTCGATTTCGTCCGCACCGCCCGCGCCAAAGGCCTGGACGAGACCCACGTCGTGACACGGCATGTGCTGCGCAATGCCCTGCTGCCGATGGTGACGCTGATCGGGTTGCAGGCCGGCACCATGCTCGGCGGCTCGGTCGTCGTCGAAAGCGTGTTCTCGCTCCCGGGCCTCGGGCGGCTGGCCTACGAATCCGTGGTGCAGCGTGACCTCAATACGCTGCTCGGCATCGTCTTCGTCTCGGCCCTGCTCGTGATCGTGGTCAACTTCGTGACCGACCTCCTCTATGCGCGGCTCGATCCGCGGATCTCGGCGGATAGCTGACATGGACGTGCTGAAACGCTATTTCCGCAGCCCCGCCGCGGTGATCGGCCTAGTCCTGCTGCTCGTCGTGATCGCGATGGCGATCAGCGCCGGCTTCCTCTATCCGCGCGATCCGCTGTCGCTCGCAGGGCGCCCGCTGATCTGGCCGTTCTCCAACCCGCGTTTCCTGCTCGGCACCGACAATTCCGGGCGCGATATCGCCGCGCAAATTTTCTACGGCGCGCGGATCTCGCTTCTGATCGGCGGCGTCGCGACGGCGATCGCGATCCTGATCGGGATCCTGGTCGGCGCCTTTGCCGGCTATTATAGCGGCTGGGTCGACAATGTCCTGATGCGGATCACAGAGGCATTCCAGACCCTGCCGAATTTCGTGCTGCTGCTGGTGCTGGTCGCGGTGTTCGGCTCGACGCTGACGACCGTCACCATTGCGGTCGGCGTCGTATCCTGGCCGGCGCCGGCGCGATTGACCCGTGCCGAGTTCCTCTCACTGCGCAACCGCGAGTTCGTCCAGGCCGGCAAGACGCTGGGGATGCGGGACATCAAGATCATCCTCGGCGAGATTCTGCCCAATGCGCTGCCGCCGGTCATCGTCTATGCCAGCGTCGTGATGGCGGTCGCGATCCTCCTGGAGAGCGCGCTCGCTTTCCTCAGACTATCCGATCCCAATGTCGCCTCGTGGGGCAATCTGATCGGGCTCGGCCGCGACGTGCTGCGCGTGCAGTGGTACGTCTCGGCGATCCCTGGGATCGCCATTCTCGTCACCGTGCTCGCGGTATCGCTGGTCGGCCAGGGGCTGAATGATGCGCTCAACCCGAGGCTGAAGAGCCGATGAGCGACGCCATTCTTTCGCTCGAGAAGTTGAGCGTGCGCCTGCCGGAGGGCGCCGACCGGCCCCATGCGCTGTCGGACGTTTCGCTGTCGATCGCCTCGAACGAGATCCTCTGCGTGGTCGGCGAATCCGGCTCCGGCAAGTCGATGATGGCGAACACCATCATGCGGCTATTGCCGAACGAGGTGAAAATCGAGAATGGCCGGATGCTGTTCGAGAGCCGCGATCTCTGCGCCGCCGATACGGCCGAGATGCGCGAGGTGCGCGGCGCCGGCATCGCCATGATCTTCCAGGAGCCGATGACCGCGCTCAACCCGCTGCGCACCATCGGCGACCAGATCGGCGAAATGTTCTCGATCCACACCGAACTATCGAAAGCCGAGATCAACGCGCGCGTGCTGGCGCTGCTCGCCGACGTCCGCATTCCCGATCCCAAGCTGGCCGCAAAGGCCTATCCGCATGAGCTTTCCGGCGGCCAGCGCCAGCGCGCCATGATCGCGATGGCGCTGGCGCTCGACCCAAAGCTCCTGATCGCAGACGAGCCGACCACCGCACTCGACGTCACCACGCAGGCGCAGATATTGAAGCTGATCCGCGACCTGCAGCAGCGCAAGAAGACGGCGGTGCTGTTCATCACGCACGATTTCGGCGTGGTCGCCGAGATCGCAGATCGCGTCGTGGTGATGCAGCACGGCAGGATCGTCGAACAGGGCACGGCTCACCAGGTGCTGAGCCATCCGGCGCATCCCTACACCAGGCAGCTCATTGCCGCCGTACCACCGCTGAAAGCACCGCCGCCACGGCCGCTGTCGAGCGAGAACATCCTGACCATTTCCAACGTCTCAAAGACCTATCGCACCGGCGGCTTCCTCGGACGTGGCGCGCGCGTCACGGCCGCGGTCAAGGATACCTCTCTCGATCTGCCCAAGGGCGCAACGCTTGGCATCGTCGGTGAATCTGGCTCGGGCAAGTCGACCCTAGCGCGCTGCATCGTGCGCCTGATCGATCCCGATACCGGATCGATCGTGCTCAATGGCAAGGACTGGGCAAAACTGTCGCGCGAACAAGTCCGCCGCGAAACCCGGCATATCCAGATGGTGTTCCAGGATCCCTTTGCCTCGCTCAACCCGCGCCGCAAGGCGGCCGAGTTGGTGGCACAAGGCCCCATTGTCCACGGCACGCCGCGCGCCACGGCGATTGCCGAAGCCAGGAAATTGTTCGAACTGGTCGGGCTTGATCCGTCCGCCGGCGATCGCTACCCGCATGAATTCTCCGGCGGCCAGCGCCAGCGCATCGGGCTGGCACGGGCACTGGCGCTGAAGCCTGACGTGCTGGTCGCGGACGAGCCGGTCTCCGCGCTCGACGTTTCCGTGCAGGCGCAGGTATTGAAGCTCTTGGCCGATCTGCGCCAGCGGCTCGGCCTCTCCATCATCTTCATCACCCACGACCTGCGCGTCGCCGCGCAGATCTGCGACCTCGTCGCCGTCATGAAGGATGGCACGGTCGTCGAGCAGGGATTGGCCGCCGAAGTGTTCGGCAACCCGACGCACCCCTACACGAAGGCGCTGCTGGATTCGATTCCCGGCGGCGAGTTCGCGCGCGAGCACGAGACGGTGAGCGTGTAGCGTTCGATTTGGCCGCAATCCGAACAGAGCGGCTGAAGGAATCCGCTCTTGTCCGTGACTGCCAAGGCGGCGCAAAGCCCGACTAGGCGGCGCGCCGTTCGATAGTCTGAGCCATGCGCTTCGCGCTATCGTCAGCCGCCTTGAGCGACATGTCGGCCATTCGTCGGCCGCATCCCACAGCGTTCTCCACGGTTTCTCGCAGAAAATCACTTTGGACAGCGAGAACATCCTGAGGAGTACGGCAGCGCCACAATTCGTTCATGCGGTTCATACTGCACTCCATTTGGTGCCGGACGAACGCCAGATACTCTTGCGACATCCCGCTCATCCCTTTGGCAATTGCGGTGGTGGACTGAAGGACGCTGGCGGCGCTGTGAGCCGACCTTTCGGTTGCACGTTGTGCTTCCTCCGATAGTCCAAGTGCACCACCAAATTGATCGGTGGAGCGGCCCATGACCGCTGTCGTCATATCCAGGCCGAACCGCAGGGCGCTCTGTACCGCCTCGGCATTTTGGCGCAGCAGATCGGTGGCAGCCCGAGCCATCTCTTGACTGGCCTCAGCCGCGGTTTCTCCGATCCGTCTGGTCTGTTCAGCAGTTCTCTCGCTGACGCGCCGAACTGCATCCTCGGCGGCTTGAGTAGACTTATCCTCTGGACGTGGATTTGCCATCTGTTGCCTCCTCGTTATTGATTGTAGTTGGATATTGCAGTCGGGATTCCCGTGCGACTGGATCGCTGAACAGCGGGGCGAATCCTTCGCAACCAAACGCGGTGAGTTTACAACCGTTCCGGCATTTCTTGAGCTTTTGGGATGCTCTATAGGCGCCGGCTCCAAACTCGATTTCTGCGGCCTGGAACTCGGGCAGCCAGCTGCTCATCAAGCCGGGGCGTACATTGGATGATATCCGAGTTAGGTCAGGAATGCTCTCCTGACGGATGTCGCGCTCGGCACAGCGTTCCCCTGCTCTAGATCTCCCGCGCGTCGCGGCGGCGGTAGACCAATAGCATCAAGGGCGCGAGCTTTCGCAGCAGTCCATGCGCAGCAATCGGCCGCGCGTCGGTGAACGGCAGCGCCAAGTCTTTCACCGCTACGCCTTGCACCGCCTTTGCAAACTCGGCGCCAATCGCAATCGTCAGCGCCACTGCGCGGCCGTTGCAGCCGGTCCAGCCATAGGCGTCGGGGCCGAGCTGGTGGAAGCGCGGCAGGAAATCGGTGGTCATGCCGACATAGCCGTTCCAGACGTGATCGAAGGAGACTTCGCCGATCTGCGGCCACAAGCGTTGCAGCCGTTCGGCCACCCTCGCCTTCAGCCGCGCGGCCTTGTCGCCTGGGCCGATCACGGCGCCACCAGTCACGAGCCGGTTGCGCGCGTCGTAGCGCGCGAAATAGAGCTCGCCATGGGTATCCGACATCGCCTGCCGTCCTGGGATGATGGACTTGCGAACGTTGTCCGACAATGGCTGCGTCGCCATCTGCCAGGACAGCACCGGCATCACCTCGATCGCGATCTCCGGCACCAATGATTTCACGATCTCCCCGCTATAGGCATTGGTCGCGACCACCAGCGCGCGGCCCGAGATCTCGCCGTTGGCGGTCTTCACCACCCAGCGGTTATTCCTCCGCTCGAAACTCTCGACCGGAGAGCGCGCATAGATGCGTCCGCCGAGATCAAGCACGGCGCGCGCGAGCCCCCGCGCCAGCGCCAGCGGATTGATGTGGCCGCCGCTCCTGTTCCAGAAGCCGCCGTACCACGCATCCGAGCCCAGCATGTCGCGGACCTGATCGCGTGACAGCAATTCGACCGGCGCGCCGAATTTCGACCATTGCCGCACCCGCCGCTCGGCGATCTTGATGCGGCCGGGCGAATGCACCGGCTGCACCCAGCCGGCCTGCTCCTGCTCGGCCTGGATATCGTATCGCATGGCGACGTCGAACAGCGTCGAGGCGCTGTCGCGCAAGAGGCCGACAAAGCGCTCGCCGGCTGCGCGATGCTTGGCGACGATGTCCTCCGGATCGGGCCGCGACAAGGTCGGGATCAC
Source organism: Bradyrhizobium sp. Ses1 (assembly GCF_059512365.1). Lineage (NCBI taxonomy): Bacteria > Pseudomonadati > Pseudomonadota > Alphaproteobacteria > Hyphomicrobiales > Nitrobacteraceae > Bradyrhizobium > Bradyrhizobium sp. Ses1. The sequence goes on along the minus strand of NZ_JCAMOQ010000033.1, from coordinate 21,617 downwards.
CTGGCCGTTGTTGCGCCCCGAGGCGCCCCAGCCCGGCTCCATCGCCTCGACGACAGCCACGTCCACGCCGGCCTCGCGCAAATGCAGCGCGGTCGACAGCCCCGTGAAACCGCCACCGATCACGACCACGTCGGCCTGCCGGGCGCCGGTCAATTCGGGCAGATCAGGCCCCGCGGGCGTCACTGCCGCCCATAGGGAATCGGGCCAGCGGACATCTGTTCTTTCCATCATCAATCTCTTCACGAGCGTTGCTCGGCGGCCAATGGGAACGTCGGCTTGCGGGCGCCGGATCGATCTGTTTAGTGTAGTACGCCATCTATCCATGCCGGGGAAACAACAGAGTGTCACTCAAGAACGTCATCGGAATCGATCACGCCGTGATCATGGTGAAGGATCTCGACCGGGCTGCCGACAACTGGAAGCATCTCGGCTTCACCGTTTCGCCGCGCGGCACCCATAGCGCGCATATGGGATCCGGCAACTACACCATCATGCTCGACCCCGACTATATCGAGCTGCTCGGCGTGCTCACCCCGACCGAGCACAACGCGCCGGCGCGGGCATTCCTGGAGCAGCGCGGCGAAGGCATCGAGCGCATTGCATTCACAGCGGTCGATTCGGCTGCGGGCGCCGAGGAGATTCGCGCGCGTGGCTACGCGCCGATCGGCCCGACCGATTTCGAGCGGCCGGTGACGATGCCCGATGGCACGCTGTCGGCGGCCAAATTCCGCACCTTCCAATGGCCGACCGCGGAGGCGCCGGGGGGCGTGCGCATCTTCGCCTGCCAGCACAAGACCCGTGAGACGGTGTGGATCCCCGAATTGATGACGCACGCCAACGGCGCGAAACGCCTGAGGCAGGTGCTCATCGTAACACCCGAGCCGGCCAAGGACGCTGCGCATCTGTCCGAGATGATCGATGTCGCAACAAGGAACGAAGCCGATGGCGCCGTCACTGTCCCCTCGGGCTCTGACCGCGCGGACTTCGTGTTCGCGACAAAGGACCAACTCGGCAAACGCTATCCCGGCGTCTCGCTGGCCGCGCTGCCCGAACGCGGCGGCGCCGGCCTGGTGATCGCGGCCGATGTTAGTGCAGCGGAGAAGGCACTGGGCCCGATCGGCGTACACAGTGCGGGCGCGATCTGCGTACCGCCTGCGGCGGGCAACGGCACGTTGCTTGCTTTCGTCAAGGCATAATCGACCAACCACTCGCGCGACAATTGTAGTGTATTGTCGCGCACATTAGGGCTAGGCAGAGCCCGCGCAGACGCTAGTATCTCTCCCAAACAAAAACGAGCAGGGAGAGAAATATGACGGATCACCAGATCTCGCGCCGGCAGCTTTTGGCCGGCACGGCTGCGGCCGGCGCGCTCAGCCTCACCGGGTTTCCGGCGCGCGCCGACATCGACTGGAAGAAATATAACGGCACCAAGCTCGAGGTGATCCTCGCCAAGGGGCCGCGCGGCGACAATCTGCAAAAATACATCAAGGAATTCACCGCGCTCACCGGCATCCAGGTTGAGTCCGAGCAGATCCCCGAGCAGCAGCAGCGCCAGAAATGCGTCATCGAGTTCGCTTCGGGCAAGCCGAGCTTCGACGTCGTGCATCTGAGCTATCACGTGCAGAAGCGGCAATTCGAGAAGGGCGGCTGGCTCGCCGATCTCTCCGGCTATTTGAAGGACCCGAATTTCACTCCGCCCGATCTGGTCGAAAGCGATTTCTCCGCCGCCGGACAGCAATACGCCAAGAACGACAAGGGCCAGATGCTGTCGCTGCCGTGGTCGGTCGACTATTTCATCCTCTATTACAACAAGGAGCTGTTCCAGAAGAAAGGCGTCGAGGTGCCGAAGACGCTGGACGAGATGGTGGTGGCCGCCGAGAAGCTCACCGACCCCAAGGAAGGCACCTTCGGTTTTGTCGGGCGCGGCCTGCGCAACGCCAACATGGCGATGTGGACCAACTTCTACCTCAACTATGGTGGCGAATTCCTCGACAGCAAGGGCAACATCCTGACCGACGGCCCCGAGGCGATCGAAGCCACCAAGCTGTACCAACGGCTGCTCACCAAATCGGCGCCTCCAGGCGTCGCCGGCTTCAACTGGATGGAATCGATGGCCTCGTTCACGCAAGGCAGGTCCGCGATGTGGATCGATGCCGACGGCTGGGCGCCGCCGCTGGAAGACCCGACCGCCTCGCGCGTCGTCGGCAAGGTCGGCTACACCCTCGTGCCCGCCGGGCCTAAGGGCGCGTTTTCCTCGACCTATGGCGATGGCATCGGCATCGCCGCGGCGAGCAAGAACAAGGAAGCCGCCTATCTGTTGTGCCAATGGGTGGTCTCCAGGACGCAGGCTGCGCGATTGCTGCAGGCCGGCGGCGGCGTGCCGTTCCGCAATTCGATCGTAAACGACCCTGATGTCGCCAAGGGTGTGAAGACCCAGGAATGGCTGAAGTCGGTCGTCGACTCCGCCAAGATCAGCAAGCTCGGACTGCCCGTCATCATCCCCGTCGCTGAATTCCGCGACATCGTCGGCGCGGCGCTCACCGCGACGCTCTCGGGCGCCGATCCGGCAACGGAGTTGAAGAAGGCGCACGAGCAATTCCGGCCCATCCTGGAACGCAGCGAAAAAGCGTGAGCACGATAACCGAGACGACTCCGGCCGCGACGGAAACCTCCGCCGCACCGGAGCAGGAATGGCATCGCCCCACCTACTGGCCTTTCGTGCTGCCGGCGCTCATCGTCGTACTGGCCGTGATCGTGTTTCCCTGGCTGTTCACGATCTGGATGAGCTTCAACGAGTGGAAGGTCGGCTCGCCCACCACCTTCGTCGGCTTTGCCAATTATCTGCGCTTGCCGAACGATCCGCGTTTCGTCGAGGCGGTCGGACACACCATCATCTACACCGCGCTCTCGGTGATATTGCCGCTGATCTTCGGCACGCTCGCGGCCGTGGTGTTCCACCAGCGCTTTGCCGGGCGCGGCTTCCTGCGCGGCGTCTTCATCATGCCGATGATGGCCACGCCCGTGGCGATCGCGCTGGTCTGGACCATGATGTTCCACCCGCAGCTCGGCGTGCTCAACTATCTCTTGTCGCTGGTCGGCCTGCCGCCCCAGCTCTGGGTGTTCAATCCCGCGACCGTCATTCCATCGCTGGTGCTGGTCGAGACCTGGCAATGGACGCCGCTGGTGATGCTGATCGTGCTCGGCGGCCTCGCCGCGATCCCGACCGAGCCCTATGAGAGCGCGGAGATCGACGGCGCCGGCTTCTGGCAGATGTTCCGCTACATCACGCTGCCGCTGATCATGCCGTTCCTGTTCATCGCTGGGATGATCCGCATGATCGACGCGGTGAAGAGTTTCGACATCATCTTCGCGATCACGCAAGGCGGCCCCGGCTCTGCCTCGGAGACCATCAATCTCTATCTCTACAGCGTCGCCTTCGTGTATTACGATTTGGGCTACGGATCGGCGATCGCGGTGGTGTTCTTCCTCTTGATCGTACTGCTCGCGGCGGTGCTGCTCTACTTGCGCAAGCGGATGCTGTGGACCGAGATCGGAGGCGGCGCATGAGCCCGCGCCAACTGCTGGGCCGGATCGGCCTCTGGTTCTCGGTGTTCGTAATCGTGTCGCCGGCGATCCTGTTCTTCCTCTGGATGATCTCGCTGTCGCTGAAGTACGAGATCGACAACGCCGCCTATCCGCCGGTGTTCATCCCCGAGCAGTTCGCCTGGAAGAACTATACCGACGTGCTCGCCTCCAACCGCTTCCTGACCTATTTCTTCAACAGCCTCATCGTAACGGGCGGCGCGACGCTGCTGGCGATGCTGGTCGGCGTGCCCGCCGGCTACGGCATCGCGCGGATGGCGGCGCATAAATCCGCGATCGTGATCCTGATCGCGCGCATCACGCCGGGGCTGTCGTATCTGATCCCACTGTTTCTGCTGTTCCAATGGCTGGGACTGCTCGGCACGCTGGTGCCGCAGATCATCATCCATCTCGTGGTCACCGTGCCGATCGTGATCTGGATCATGATCGGCTATTTCGAGACAACGCCGCTGGAACTCGAGGAAGCCGCACGGATCGATGGCGCCACGCGCTGGCAGGTGTTCCGTCACGTCGCGCTGCCGATCGCGCGCCCCGGACTTGCCGTTGCCTTCATCCTTGCGGTGATCTTCTCCTGGAACAATTTCGTGTTCGGCATCGTGCTGGCGGGACGCGAGACGCGCACGTTACCGGTTGCCGTCTACAACATGATCTCGTTCGACCAGTTGAGCTGGGGCCCGCTCGCCGCCGCGGCGCTGCTCGTGACCTTCCCGGTGCTGCTGCTCACGGTGTTCGCCCAGCGCCAGATCGTCGCCGGGCTTACTGCGGGTGCTGTGAAGGGTGGATGACTTCGTGGCCGCGCCGCCGCTACATCCCCTCATCCTGAGGAGCGCGCAGCGCGTCTCGAAGGATGAGGCCACAGGCGGGGCCTCATGGTTCGAGACGCGCTACGCGCTCCTCACCATGAGGGTCAGCCAATCTTCAAGGCCTCCAATACTGCCGCTGAGCTCGCGACCCAGCCGAAGATTTCCGCCCTGGGCCTTGATCATCTTCAGGCCCATCTCGTGAAATTCGGGAAAATAGGATGCGCAGCCGTCGGAGATAACGACGCAGCGATAGCCGCGGTCATTGGCCTCGCGCACGGTGGTGTTGACGCAGACTTCGGTGGTGACGCCGCACACCAAGAGATTATCGATGCCGTATTTCTGCAGCACATCGCCCATCTCGGTCGCGTAGAACGCGCCCTTGCCGGGCTTGTCGATCACGATCTCGCTGTCGAGCGGATAGAGCTCGGGGATGATGTCGTGGCCGGCCTCGCCGCGGATGAGGATGCGGCCCATCGGACCGGGATCGCCGATGCGCAAGGATGGCGCGCCACGCTCGACCTTGGCGGGCGGCGCGTCGGAAAGGTCGGGCAGATGTCCCTCGCGGGTATGGATCACCAGCATGCCGGCATCGCGCGCCGCCGACAGCAACGCGCCGATCGGCTTCACGGCGCGCGCAAGCTGGCTGACGTCATTGCCGAGCGTTTCGCCGAAGCCGCCGGGCTCCATGAAATCGCGCTGCATGTCGATGATGACGAGCGCCGTCTTGGTCCAGTCGAGCTCGATCGGCTCCGGCTCCGCGACGATCTTCCCCAATGGATCGCTTGAGTTCGCCATGACGTACTCACCCCGAACAAGAGAATTCTTGATCGGGGATTAAGCAAACGCCGTGCCATTGTGTACAATTCGAGATCGTGCGCTGCCGGACGCAGCCCTCATCTGAAGAGATGGACGAGCCCGATGCTGATGGCGAGCAGCACCAACAGCGACAGCGTGACCGCGGCTGTCACGCGTCCTCCGACGGTGGCGATGACGCGGATATCAACGCCGAGGCCAAGGGCCGCCATCGACAGGACGGTGAGCAGGACCGCCGCCTTTGTCACCAAGGGGACCACGGCATCCGGAACGAGTTCGAACGATCGGAGCGCAGCAAGGACCAGAAAGCCGATGATGAACCAGGGCACGAGTTTGAACGGACTGATCGATGCCGCCTTCTCGTTCGTGCGGCGGCTGGCAACAAATAGCGAAAGGCCGATCACGATCGGTCCCAGCATCAGCACGCGCACCAGTTTCACCAGCGTCCCGATCTGCGTGCTGACGATGCCGGCAGGCACGGTGGCGGCAAGCACCTGGGGAACGGCATAGACGGTAAGTCCGGCCAGGATGCCGTATTGCGTCGCCGTCAATCCCAGGAGCGGGATCAGCAAGGGCAATCCCAGCACCATCAGCACGCCGAGAATGGCGGTGAATGAGATCGACGAGGCGATGTCGTCGCTGTGGGCGTCGATCACGGGGGCAACGGCCGCGATTGCCGAATTCCCGCAGATCGAATTGCCACAGGCGATCAGGATCGACAGCTTGGTCGGCAGGCCCAGCACGCGGCTGACCCCGAAACTGAGCGCCAGCATGATCGCGACTGTCCCTGCGATCGCGCCGATCAGGGCAAGGCCGGACGCCGCAATCGCGGCGAAGCTGATCGAGGCCCCCAGCAGCACGACGGCGACTTCGAGCAGTTGCTTGGCGCTGAAGGCGATCCCCGAGCGCCATCGCTCGGACGGATTCCAGGCGGTGCGGATCGCCATTCCCAGGAGGATCGCGATCACCAGGGCTTCCACATAGGGATGGTCGAAGGCCCGTTCCTCCAGATGCTGGACGCCGACCGCGACGATCGTGATCGCGCCGCACAGCACGATGCCGGGAAGAAGGCTAAATGTGCGGGCGACGGCGCTGGGACGCCCTGCTGTTTCCTTGATACCATTGGTATTGTCAGCCACGGTGGCACTCCCTATCGGGGAATAATTTATGCGCCTACCGTGATGTTTTGGCTAATATATTCTCCGATGTCCCCAGTCACGAGAAGTTATATTCCGTGACAAGGATAACCCGGACTGACGCGTCCGGTCTATGGTGCCCATGGCGGGCGGCGCGGGGCTTTCGGCTATACGAAGGAGAGTGACCGGATCTGAGGTCAGAGGGCTGCGAACAGGCCCTGCGCCCAGGCAACGGCGCGGTCGAAATTGAAGACGCCAGCCTCAAAATAGGCGGCGCGGGCGATCACGATGCCAGCAACGAGCAGCCAGAACGCGCTGGTGCCGGCACGCAGCAGCCAGGACGACGCACGTCCAGGGGCGCGAACGCTCTCAGCCGTCATCGGCTCGCCAAACGCATCAAATCCGGGATTGCTCATGGCCGCTTCCATTGAAACCGACATCAAATGTCGTCAATTGCAGCCAGGAAGCAATGGTAGCGAAATGTCTTTTGCGGCAGCGACTTGGAAGCGCGTTCCCCGACGCCCCCACGGGGAAGAATTTTTGTCCCCACCCCTTCAAATCGCCCGGAAATGACCGCCAACGCCATCGAGCCAGCGCCGGCTCCTAGTCAGCGCCAGAGACGTCAAACCGTACCGACAACACCCTCGACCAGATAGTCGGTCGTCTCCAATGCGGGATCATAGAGCCCGGTGTCCTTGGAGGTGATGACCTTGCCGGTATTGCTCTTCACGCCGGCGACGAAGATCGGCTTGCCGGCCTTCAGCTCGGCGATCGCGGCGGTGGCGGCATTGCGGCCGGCTTCGCTGCAGCCGGCGCCGAACGGCGAGCTCACCACCATGTCCTTGTCGTAGCCGCCGATCACCATGTTCGGCAACTTCTCGCCCTTGGCGATCATGCCGGCAAAGCTCTTGTAGACCGTCTCCCACTTCAACTCAGCGCCGGTGATAAAGCCCTTGGGCGCGAGATCCGCCTGGTTGGCGTTATGGCCGCAGCTCTTCACGCCGCGCTTCTCGGCGGTCTCGATCACCACCTTGGGGCTGTCGATGTGGCAGGCGATGATGTCGCAGCCGGCATCGACCAGCGCGTTGGCCGCTTCCGCCTCGCGCACCGGCAACGCCCAGTCGCCGGTGATGATGAGCTGCACCGTGACATCAGGATTGACTTTGCGCGCGCCGAGCATGAACGAGTTGACGTTGCGGAGCACCAGCGGGATCGGCTTTGCCGCGATATAGCCGATCTTGTTCGCCTTGGTGGACAGGCCCGCGGCGATGCCATTCACATAATGGCCCTGGTCGAGATAGCAGAAATAGCCACCGGCATTGGCGGGATGCTTGTCGGCCTGCCAGAGCGACGTCGGATGGCGGAATTCGACCTTCGGATATTTCTTCGCCGCATCGATCATGAACGGGTTGAAGTAGCCGAACGACGTCGGAAACAGCAGCGTCGCACCGTCGATGTTGATCATCGACTCCATGGTTTTCGCAACCGCCACGGTCTCCGGCACGTTCTCTTCTTCGACGACCTTCACGCCCGGCACATCCTTGAGCGCTTTGGCGGCGACCGCGTGGGCCTGGTTCCAGCCATAGTCCTGGCGAGAGCCGACATAGATGATGCCGACCGTGAGATCGGCGGCGTGCGCCGGCCGGCCGAGCGCGGAAAGAACGAAAGGACTTGCGGCTGCGCCAGCGAGAAAGGTTCGGCGGGAAAGCGGAGGCGTGGTCATTGATACTCTCCTTGATCGCCGAACCATTGGCGCGGCTTGGGTGACGCTGGTGATGAAATCCTGTCCCCGGTCATTTCGCGGCCCGTGTCTTTCGCCGCGGCAGCCGCGCGATCTTTGATCCGTTGCCGGTCTCCGCCGCTTCCGTGTAGCGGGACAGCACCGCGCCGAGATCGGATTGCGCATCGCGATCCTGATCGAGTAGCGCCCGGTGCTCGACCGCGCCGAGGTGATGATCCATCAGCTCGATCGCCGCTTCGGCATTGCGGCTGCGCAGCGCGGCCACGATCTCGCGGTGTTCGTTGACGGCGCAGTCGGCGGAATGCGGCCGGCCGTAAAGCGCCAGGATCAACGAGCAGCGCGATACCACTTCGCCGAGATAGCGGCGGAACAGACTGTTGCCCGCGAGCTCGCCAAGCTTGACATGGAATTCGCCGGCGAGGCGGATGGAGACTCTCGCTTCGCCAGCCTTGCGCGCAGCTTCTTCCTTGCGGACATGCCCTTCGAGCTCGGCGCCGAATTCCGGCCGCCAGCGCGCGATCACCAGCCGCACCACTTCGCGTTCGAGCGTGCGGCGGACCTCGAAGACTTCCCTCGCCTCCTCCAGCGTCGGCTTGGCCGTGGTGGCGGTGCGCCGCGGCGGCGCATCGACCAGACCTTCCGATTGAAGCTGCGCCAAGGCTGCGCGCACCAGCGTGCGGCTCATGTGAAACTGAGCACCGAGCTCGTCCTCCGGCAGCTTCGTGCCCGGCGGCAACGCCTGCTCGATGATCGCCTGGCGCAGCGCCTGGCAGGCAACATCAACGCGGGTCGATTTCTTGCTCATCCGAAATCCGCATGCGCCGTCGGACGAGAACGCGTCCGCGATTGCGCATACGATAGTTCGGCATTTCGTACACAGGATGCGGCAATATTGGTCGATGCGCTCGAATAAACGGCAGCACGACGCTCAAAGTTTGCGCTTCGAATGCGCGGCAAAACGCAGGATAACTGCAGCTCGATATCCGATTGGGTGTAATTCTGTATACAGGATTTTACTATCTCGGATCGCTGCGGAGGGAATGCCATGAAGGAAACAGTCGTTAAGTTACGATTGAACCAGCAACAGCTTGAACTGATGGACCGCACCATCGCGCAGGGTGTGGCGCGTGATCGCGCGGCGCTGGTCCGTCTCGCGCTGCGCGAATACGCCGCCAACCGGAAGGCCGAGACCGCGAGAAGCTCGCGATGACCACGCGCAAGATCATATCGGAATGGCTACTCGAGCCGGGCACCGGCAACGCGATCGAATTGTTGAAGGGGCAGATCCTGCGCATCGAGCAGGTCGAAGGCGGCCAGTGCGCCGACTTCAACTGCTTCAACCTGCATGACTACAAGGAGTTCATGCATTGCGGCCGCACCCGCACCGTGCACGGCTTTCATCCGACCAAAGGCACCTTCATGTGGTCGGCGCCGCCACGCGAGCGCGCGATGCTCTATATTCTGGAGGACACCGTCGGCCGCAATGACGTGCTGTTCCCGCGCTGCAGCGCCTATGTCTATGAAGCGGCCTACGGCTTTGCCGTTCACACCAATTGCCACGACATCCAGGCGGAAGCGCAGCGCGAATATGGGCTGACGCCCGACGACGTGCACGATTCCTTCAACCTGTTCATGTGCACCGGCGTCGACGCCGACGGCCATGCCTACATGACCCGTCAGACCACCAAGCCCGGCGACTATGTCGACCTGCTGGCACTGATGGATGTGCTGGCGGTCCCCAATGTCTGCGGCGCCGACGTGATGAAGACCAGCAACTTTGCGCTGAAGCCGCTGAAGCTCACGGTGTTCGAGGCGACCGAAGCCGATCTCGCCAACGTGCCGAAGACGCCCGTGCTCGCGAGCCAGCGAACGCCCAAGGATTTCAGGAACCCGATCATCAAGAGCGACCGCGCCTTGCGGCGGGATCCCGACTACAAGCCGGAGTTTCCGAACACGCCGATCGTGCTCACCGAACTTCCGATCACACTGACCGCGGAGGAAATCGCGATGTTCGACGCGGTCAAACTCACCGACATCTACGGTGATGACGACGCGGCGGCGTTGCGCGACATCCTGTTCTCCTGGTGGGAAGAGCGCTTCCTGCAGGCGCATGCCGGGGCGCCGGCGATCGAGGCCTGAGCGATGGACCCGATCCCGGCTCCGGACGAAGTCACCTTCGACTTCCGCAAATTGTCGGCGCGCGAGCGCTACAAACTGATGATCGGCACTGTCGTGCCGCGGCCGATCGCGCTGGTAACGACAGTCGATCCAATGGGGCGCATCAATGCCGCGCCGTTCAGTTTCTTCAACTGCCTCTCCGCGGACCCGCCGATCCTCGCGCTCGGGGTGGAAAACCATCCCGATATGTCGTTCAAGGACACCGCACTGAACATCCGCCTGACCGAAGTCTTCACCGTTAACATCGTCGCGCACGCGATTGCGGAAGCGATGCATGTCTGCGCAGTGCCGTTTGCGGCCGGCCACGACGAGCTCAGGGCCGCGGGGTTGACGGCGATGCCGGGCACTGCTGTGGCCTCGCCCTGGATCAAGGAGGCGCCCGCTGCCTTCGAATGCCGCCGCCATGTCACGCTGGAACTGGGAAAATCCCGCCAGATCATTCTCGGCGAGATTGTCTTTGCACATTATCAGCGCGAGGTGATCGATGCCGAGCGCCTGTACATCGATCCGGCCAGACTCGACGCGATCGCACGTCTTGGCGGCAACACCTGCGCCACCATCCGCGACCGCTTCGAGATGCTGACGCCGACGATGGAGGAATTCGAGGCAATGGCGGCGCCTGAAAAATAGTCTTTCGATGCAAACAGAAATCGGATTTTCTTCGCTTAATCCCAGAAACGACCAGCACTGAACAGGGAGTTCGACATGAACGGACTTGGCGGCCTCAATAAATCACCCAACGGCGTCGTGATCGGGCTTGTTCAACTGCAATTGCCGGTCGTGGCGACCAAAGTCGATCTGGCGAAGCAGACCGAGAAGATCGTCTGGATGGTCGGCAAGGCGCGGCGCAATCTGTCCACGATGGACCTCGTCGTGTTTCCGGAATACTCGCTGCACGGCCTGTCGATGGACACCAATCCCGAGATCATGAGCCGGCTCGATGGGCCAGAGGTCGCCGCTTTCAAGCGGGCCTGCATCGACAACAAAATCTGGGGCTGCTTCTCCATCATGGAATACAACCCCGACGGCAACCCTTACAATTCAGGCCTGATCATCGACGACCACGGCGATATCAAGCTCTACTATCGCAAATTTCATCCCTGGATTCCGGTCGAGCCGTGGGAGCCCGGCGACATCGGCATTCCCGTGATCGAGGGACCGAAGGGCGCCAAGATCGCTCTCATCATCTGCCATGACGGCATGTTCCCCGAGATGGCGCGCGAATGCGCCTACAAGGGCGCGGAGATCATGATCCGTACCGCCGGCTACACCGCCCCGATCCGCGAGAGCTGGCGTTTTACGAATCAGGCCAACGCCTTCCAGAACCTGATGGTGACGGCCAATGTCTGCATGTGCGGCTCCGATGGCTCGTTCGATTCCATGGGCGAAGGCATGATCGTCAATTTTGACGGCACCATCATCGCCCACGGCACCACCGGCCGCGCGGACGAGATCATCACCGCCGAGGTGCGCCCTGACCTGGTACGCGAGGCGCGGATCAACTGGGGCGTCGAGAACAATATCTATCAGCTCTGGCACCGCGGCTATGTCGCGGTGAAGGGCGGCGCGATGGATTGTCCCTACACGTTCATGCAGGACATGGTCGCGGGTAACTTCCGCCTGCCGTGGGAAGACCAGGTGAAGATCACCGACGGCACCTCCTGCGGCTTCCCCGCGCCGACGCGGATGTTCGGCAAAACAGCGAAAGCGGCGGAGTGATTTGTAGGGTGGGCAAAGCGAAGCGTGCCCACCATTCACGAGCGGTGCAAGAGATGGTGGGCACGCTTCGCTTTGCCCACCCTACGGGCTAGAGCCGAAAATTCTCGATCAACCGCAGCAGCACGCGTGCACCGGCGTCAGCATCGGCAAGCTCGACATGTTCGTCCGGATGATGGCTGATGCCGCCGCGGCAGCGGACGAAGAGCATCGCGACATCGGCGACATCGATCATCGCCATGCCGTCATGCCCCGCCCCGCTCGGCAACTCGAACACGGCATATCCCTCGCCGGCGACCGCCTCCGCCACCTGCGCTTTCAGCCACGGCGCGCAGGGCACGGTACGGTTCTCGTGGGTGACATCGAGCTGCAGCGCGAGTCCGCGGCGTTTCGCGATGGCCTCGATTTGACGAACGATATCGGCGACCGCGCGCTTGCGATGCATGTCGGTGGGGGCCCGGATATCGATCGTGAAGGAGACCTTTCCCGGAATGACATTGGTCGCGCCCGGCAACGCATCGATATAGCCGACGGTGCCGACGAGGCCGCCGTCATCGGTCCTGCAGAATTCCTCGATCGCCGTGACGCATTCGGCGGCGCCCGCCAGCGCATCGCGCCGGAGCGCCATTGGCACCGTACCGGCATGGCCGGCCATGCCCGTGATCTTTGCCGCAAGCCGCGTCGCGCCGGCGATCGCGGTCACCACGCCGACCGGCAGCTCCTTCTCCTCCAGCACCGGCCCCTGCTCAATATGCAGTTCGACATAGCCGAGCAGTTCGCGACGGGCGCGCGCGGCAGCGCCGATATGATCGGGATCGAGGCCGAAGGCGATCATCGCCTCGCGCATGGAAATGCCGGCATGGTCGCGCACGTTCAGTAGGCTTTCGTCGAAGGTGCCGGCGACCGCGCGGCTGCCGAGCAGCGTCGAGGCAAAGCGCACGCCTTCCTCGTCGGCAAAGCCGGTCACCTCGATCGCGAACGGCAATCGGCGGCCGCGCCGGTTGATATCGGCGACACAGGCGATCGCGGTGATGAGCCCGAGCGGCCCGTCCCATTTACCGGCGTCGCGCACGGTGTCGTAATGCGAGCCCAGCATCAGACACGGCACGCCGGGCGTATCCCCCTCATAGCGGCCGCAGACATTACCGATCGCGTCGAGATGCGCGCTCATCCCGGCCTCACGCATCCAGGACAGAAGGAGATCGGCCGCCTTGCGGTGCTGGGGCGTCAGATAGATGCGCGCCAGATGCGATGGCGCTTCCGATATCGCCGCAAGCTGGTCGATGCGGGCAACGATCTCCTCGCCAAGCAAGGTTGGTCTGGTCCCGGCTCCCGCCGCGTCTGTCTTGCTCATGCTTTTCCAGTGAAAGGCCGCTTCGATCCCCGCGTCGTCGGGATCGATACAAGTTCAATGCCAGCGCCTTGGCGCATGATCAACGCCCCAAATGGTGCTCACCGGCCTTGCATACAATTATCTGGCAACGCTCAATAATTAGGCTGACGCACCGTCGCTCAAAGTTTGAGCGGAATATGGCATCGAATAATACCAAAGTTATTTCAATAGATTGGTAGTTCATGCCCGCCAGATAGGCTCTGGCACGAAGCTTGCGACATCCCGTCTGAGCTCCGCCGTTGGCGCGGACGCGAAACGACCGGCGGCCGGACCGCCCCAGGGGAGCAGGCAATGGATTTCAGCAGGATTTCACGACGGCATTTATTGCAAGGCGGCGCCGCGCTGGCGCTGGGCGGCACGATCGGTGCCCGCGTGGCGCACGCGGCCGAGACCACCATCGGCTTCATCTATGTCGGGTCGCGCGACGACTACGGCTACAACCAGGCGCACGCACAAGGCGCAGCGGCGCTCAAGAAACTGCCCGGCATCAAGGTGGTCGAGGAAGAGAAGGTGCCCGAGACCGATGCGGTCGAGAAGACCATGGAGTCCATGATCAATCTCGACGGCTCCACGCTGCTGTTCCCGACCTCGTTCGGATACTTCAGTCCGCACATGGTCAAAATAGCCAACAAGTATCCGAAGGTCCGCTTCGAGCATTGCGGCGGCTTGTGGACCGAGAAGGACCCGAAGAACGCCGGCAGCTATTTCGGCTATATCGACGAGGCGCAGTTCATTTCCGGCATCGTCGCGGGCTATTCGACCAAGAGCGGCAAGCTCGGCTTCGTCGCGGCCAAGCCGATCCCCCAGGTGCTGCGCAACATCAACGCGTTCACGCTCGGCGCCAAGCTCGCCAACCCGAAGGCAACGACGCAGGTGATCTTCACCGGCGACTGGTCGATGCCGGTCAAGGAAGCCGAGGCCACCAACAGCCTGATCGACCAGGGTGTCGATGTGCTGACCTGCCACGTGGACGGTCCCAAGACCATGGTCGAGAACGCTGCGCGCCGCGGCGCATTCGTCTGCGGCTATCACGTCAACCAGTCCCCGCTGGCGCCAAAGGCCTATCTCACCGGCGCCGAATGGAACTGGGAAGCGCTCTATCCGAAATTCCTGAAGATGATCACGTCGGGCGAATCGATCCCGAACTTCTATCGCGGCGGCCTGAAGGAAGAGATCGTCAAATGCTCGCCCTATGGCGAAGCGGTCTCGGCCGAAGCGCGCAAGCATGCCGACGAGATGAAGGCAAAGCTCATCGCCGGCGAATACACCATCTTCAAGGGACCGATCCTCGACAACAAAGGTAAGACGGTGATCGCATCTGGCGTCGACCGCGGCCAGAAGGATCCCGAGCTCGAGAAGATGGATTATCTGATCGAAGGCGTGATCGGAGCGACTTCGTGACGACGGACACGGCTGACTCGGCCGAGGCAGTCGAGGCGGTCGGGGTCGCTCCGGCCGCCGATCCCGGTTTCCTGCAGCGCTACGGCGCCGCCATCGAGTACATCCTGATCCCGGGCGCCGCCCTGATGGGCGCGCTCGCGACCTTCGGCGCGTTCGTTGCGCTCTACGGCAAAAACCCGCTCGATCTCTATTTCTACATGTACCAGGGCGCGTTCGGCACCTGGTTTTCCTGGCAGAATACGCTGACCCGCGCCGCGCCCTTGATCCTGACGGCGCTGTGCACGGCGCTGCCCGCGCAGCTTGGCATGGTGATCATCGGCGGCGAAGGGGCGCTCCTGATCGGCGCACTCACGGCGACCAGCGCTGCGCTCGCGATGCAATGGGCGCCGCCGCTGGTGGTGCAGATTGCGATGGTCATCGCAGGCGTGATCGGCGGCGGGTTGTGGATCACACTGTCGGGCGCGTTGCGGCAATATCGCGGCGTCAACGAGACGATCTCGAGCCTCTTGCTGGTTTATATCGCGCTCGCGATCCTCAACCATCTCGTCGAAGGCGTGATGCGCGATCCCGCCAGTCTCAACAAACCGTCGACGCGGGAGATCGGCGCCGCCAACATGATCGGTACCATCCCCGGCACCGACGTGCATTGGGGCCTGGTGTTCGGCCTGGTCTGCGCGATCGCTGCCTACATCCTGATCTATCACACCACCTTCGGCTTCGCCGCCCGCGTCGCCGGCGGCAATATCCGCGCGGCGAAGATCGTCGGACTCGGCGTCGGCAAATTGATCATGACGATCTGCTTTCTCGCCGGCGCCTGCGCGGGCCTTGCCGGCATGATCGAGGTCGCGGCCGTCCAGGGCCGCACCAACGCCAATCTCGCCGCGGGTTACGGCTTCACCGGGATCCTGGTCGCCTTCCTCGCGCGGCAGAATCCGCTCGCAGTCATTCCGGTCGCGATCCTGCTCGGCGGCATCAGCGCCAGTGGCGGTCTGTTGCAGCGGCGGCTCGGATTGCCCGACGCTTCCGTGCTGGTGCTGCAGGGCATCATCTTCGTGTTCGTGCTGGCGAGCGACGCGCTGTACGGACGCATCGGCTTCCTGAAAGGAAAGTCCTGACATGGCTGACAGTTCGATCGGACTGTGGACCGTCCCGCTCGCCGTGCTTGGCGGCGCCATCCGCGTCTCGACGCCGTTCCTGTTCGTCAGCCTAGGGGAATGCATCACCGAACGCAGCGGCCGCATCAATCTCGGGCTCGAGGGCACACTGGTGATGGGCGCGATGAGCGCCTATGGCATCTCCTATCTCACCGGCTCGCCCTGGTTTGGCGTCCTCGCCGCCGGCGTCACCGGCGCGCTGCTCGGCGCACTCCATGCCGGCATCTGCTCATTGCCGCGCGTGAACGACGTCGCGGTCGGCATCGCGCTGATGCTGTTCGGCATCGGGCTCGCCTTCTTCCTCGGCAAGCCGCTAATCGAGCCGACCGCGCCGCGCCTGCCCGCGATCGATTTCGGCTGGTGGAGCGACATTCCGCAGGTTCGCGCCGCGCTCCGCATCAACGTGCTGTTCCTGATCGGGGTTGCGATCGCCCCCATCCTCTATTGGGCGTTCAAGACCACGCGCTGGGGCCTCCTGATCCGTACCGCTGGTGAAAGCTCGGATGCGGCGCGGGCGATGGGCCATTCCGTGCTGCTGATCCGGCTGCGCGCTACCATGGTTGGCGGCTTCCTCGCCGGGATCGGCGGCTCGTTCCTGTCGCTGTTCTACCCCGGAAGCTGGAACGAAGGCCTTTCCTCGGGCCAGGGCATCACCGCAGTCGCGCTCGTGATCTTCGCGCGCTGGGATCCCCTGCTCTGCCTGTGGGCCTCCCTCGCCTTCGGCGGCGCCGCGGCGCTGGGACCAGCGCTGCAATCGGTCGGCGTCACCTCGGGCTATCACCTGTTCAATGCCGCGCCGTACATCCTGACACTCGCGATCATGATCATCACCTGCTCGCCGAAACGAACGCTGACCGGCGCGCCGGCGGAACTTTCCATCACCCGATAACACGCGCACCAACGAGGTCGTCCATGCCCGAGCGCACTATCAAGTCCGAGCCTTACGCCTGGCCTTACAATGGCGATCTGCGCCCGGAAAACACCGCGCTCATCGTCATCGACATGCAGATCGATTTCTGTGGCGTCGGCGGCTATGTCGACAAGATGGGCTACGACCTGTCGCTGACGCGGGCACCGATCGAACCGATCAAGCGCCTGCTCGCGGTGATGCGGAGCCAGGGCTATCACATTATCCACACCCGCGAGGGCCACCGCCCCGATCTCGCTGACCTTCCCGCCAACAAGCGCTGGCGCTCGCGCCAGATCGGCGCCGGCATCGGCGATCCCGGTCCCTGCGGCCGCATCCTGGTGCGCGGCGAACCCGGCTGGGAGATCATCCCCGATCTCAGCCCCCTGCCCAGTGAGCCGATCATCGACAAGCCCGGCAAGGGCTCGTTCTGCGCGACCGACCTGGAGCTGATGCTGCGCCTGCGCGGCATCGCGAACATCGTGCTGACCGGCATCACCACCGACGTCTGCGTCCACACCACGATGCGCGAGGCCAACGATCGCGGCTTCGAATGCGTGCTGATCGAGGATTGCTGCGGCGCGACCGACAAGGGCAATCACGACCATGCACTGAAGATGATCAAGATGCAGGGCGGCGTGTTCGGCGCGGTGGCGAAATCCGCCGACCTGATCGGAGCGATCTCGTGATCATCGGCGAGGCACCCCCGCCAAGTGGCGCTTTCGGCGTCGACGCCATCGCCATGACGATGCGCTTCGGCGATTTCCTGGCGCTCGACAATGTCGAATTGAAGTTGCGTCCCGGCTCCTTCCATGCGCTGCTCGGCGAGAACGGCGCCGGCAAGAGCACGCTGGTGAAATGCATCATGGGCTATTACCACGCGACCCAAGGCGACATCCTGATCGGCGGGCGTGAGCAGAAGATCGGCAACCCGAAGGACGCGCACGCGTTCGGGCTCGGCATGGTCTACCAGCATTTCACGCTAGTGCCGGCGATGACGGTCGCGGAGAACCTGGTGCTGGCGCGCGACGACGTCCCGGCCGTGGTGGACTGGAGCAGAGAGAAGAAGGAGCTCGAAGCGTTCCTGGCACGGATGCCATTCAAGGTGCCGCTCAACGCCAAGGTCTCCGACATCTCGGCCGGCGAGCGGCAGAAGTGCGAGATCCTCAAGCAGCTTTACCTGAAGCGGCGCTTCCTGATCCTGGACGAACCGACCTCGGTGCTGACGCCGGGCGAGGCCGACGAGGTCTTGGGCATGTTGCGCGCGATGGTCGTGGCCGGGGAATTGACCATCCTGATGATCACGCACAAGTTCCGCGAGGTGATGGCCTTTGCCGACGAGGTGACCATCCTGCGCCGCGGGAAGCTCGCCGGCCAGGGCCGCGTCGCCGAACTCACGCCGGATGAGATGGCGCGCACGATGATCGGCGCCGAGCAATTGACCGTGCAGCCAGCCCGCGTCGGCGAAGTCGGCGAGGCGCGGCTCGAGCTCGACAGGCTCACCGCGCTCGACGATGCCGGCGCGGTCGCCGTCCGCAACATCTCGCTCACGGTCCGTGGCGGCGAGATCGTGGGCATCGCCGGCGTCTCCGGCAACGGCCAGCGGCAGCTCGTCGAAGTTCTCGCCGGCCAGCGCGATGCCGAGAGCGGTGACATCCGCATCCGCGGCGAGCGCTATTCGGCGACGCGCGAGGAGATGCGCCGGCACAAGATGTCGCTCTTGCCGGAAGAGCCGCTCAAGAACGCCTGTGTCGGCGGCATGAGCGTGGCCGACAACATCGCCCTTCGCGAATTCGACCGCGCGCCGTTTGCCAAGGGCGGCTGGTGGCTGAGCGGCGCGGCGTTTCGCAGGAACGCCGAACGCAAGATCGGCCTCTACAAGATCAAGACCCGCACGCCGGACACGCCGATCGCCGCGCTCTCGGGCGGCAACGTGCAGCGCGCGGTGCTGGCGCGCGAGCTTGGCGGCGAGGTCGAGGTGCTGATCGCGGCCAATCCCTGCTTCGGGCTCGATTTCGCCGCGGTGGCGCAGATCCATGCCGAGATCATGGCCGCCCGCAACCGCGGCGCTGCCGTGCTTCTCGTCAGCGAAGACCTTGACGAGCTGCTCGAACTCTCCGACCGTCTGGTCGTGATGTTCCACGGTGAGTTCGTCCACGAGGCCCGCGCCAGCGAAGCCGATCTCACCGAGATCGGGCGGCACATGGCAGGACATTGATGACCGATATTTCTGCGCTCACTCAGGAAGAAGCTGACCTGCATTTCCTCCGGCGGTCCTTCGAGGTCGCCCGCCGCTCCGTCAGCCACGGCAACCATCCGTTCGGCTCGGTGCTGGTCGACCGCAATCGCACCGTGCTGATGGAGATGGAGAACGGCTATATGCCGTCCCGTGACGGCACCGCGCATGCAGAGCGCTTGCTCGCGACCAGGGCCTGCACGAGCTTGCCGCCTGAGGTCCTCAAGCACGCCACGCTCTATTCGTCCGCGGAGCCCTGCGCGATGTGCTCCGGCGCAATCTACTGGGCCGGCATCGGCCGCCTGGTCTATGGCTTAAGCGAACATCGCCTGCGCGAGATCACCGGCAATCATCCTGAGAACCCGACGCTCGACCTGCCCTGCCGCGAGGTGTTCCGGACCGGGCAGCGGCCGACCGACGTCGTGGGGCCGCTGATCGAGGATGAGGCTGCCGAGCTCCACGCCGGCCTCTGGCAGAAATAGCGCGAAGAACTGCCGCCTCATTTCGCTGCGTCCTGTCCACGCTCTTAAGAAAAATGGCGCCGCGGGTTCATCGCGGCGCCCAGTTCACCTGGAGAACGGGTAGGTGGTTAGAACTTCACGGTGATACCGCCATAGACAGTCGATTCGGTGCAGCTATTGGTGCTGACCGTCACGCCGGCCGCGTTCGTGAGGGTGCAGACGCCGGGAGCAGCGTTGTGGTCGAGGCCGAACTTGTTCTGCCAGTAGCGGTAGGCAACCCAGAGGTCGACGAAGTGAGTGTACTTCGGTCCCCAGACCGCCTTGCTGGCGTCGAAGGTCAGACGGATCGGCTCGCTGTTGAACTCGACGGCGGTACCGGTGCTGAACGGACCGGTGCCGAAGCCAACCAGCGGATTGTTCTGGTCACCCTTCTTGCCGTACCAGGCAGCGCGGCCGCTGATCGACCAGAACTGCATGTTCTCCGGCAGGAAACCGAGGTCCATATAGTAGTTGGTTTCGACCGCCCAGGTCGGATTGAAGCTGGTGTTGCCGTCCGGAAGGCAGGTGGCGCCGGGGGCTGGATACGGAATGCCGGGACCGAACAGTCCGCACTGGTTGAAGGCGTTGTGGTTGGAGAACTCCCAGGACGCCAACGGCGACACGTTGAAATAGCCCTTGTAGGGCAGAGCGAATTCGAACTGCAGACCGGCGACGACCTGTCGCTTGGCCGGGGCGAGGAAGTTGTTCTCGCTGTTGGCGTCCATACCGACCTCGAAGGAGACGTTGGTGAGCGGTCCGACGTTGAAGGCCTTGGTGTTGAAGATCTGGTTGAAGCCGAAGGTCGAGCGGAACAGACCGTAGATTTCGGTGGCGCCGGCGCAATTGCCGGGCGCGCCAGTGATCAGCACGCCGGCATTGGAGCACGGCGAGGCCGGATCGTTCTGGCCCGACTTGAACATCGAGATCGTGAAGAAGTTGGTGCCGTAGGTCCAGATGTCGAAATGGGTGAACGAATAGACCTGCTTGGCGGTCGTGCCATTGATTGAGCCGTCCGGCCGAATCGAGAATACACCGGGATCGGTGCCCTTGGGCATCCAGGAGAAGGTTACGCGGTTATCGACCAGCAGAAAGAACGGCAATTCAGGCGCGGGCTTCGGCGCTTTGACTGCCAAGTCGGCCGCACTGGCGAAGCCGGCGGGCGCAAGGGTGGCCAGTGACAGTGCCGCGGCTACCAGAGTTCGGCGAAGACTGAACATATTTGTATGTACCCCCAAAGTTGACGTGCGAAAGTTCGAGGCCCTTCGCAACGACCCTTGCGCCGTTCCCCCGAAGTGAGAAGCCTCAAGTTTTTCCACTGCGTGCTGCAAGTTTCGGCACGTAACGACTGCAACGTCAGTGTTTTAAGGAGTGGCCAGCGGCGAGGCGAAAACCCACAAGCAACCTCCGCGCGTGGCGCGCATTTTCCGCTTTTGCCTATTTCTATTGGTTTTCTGCGACCTTTGAGCGCAGCGCCTTGCGACGCTGCACGATCACCACGCGTCATCGTACGCAGTCGAAACTTCGCTGCTCAACTTTTTGTCAGCACTGCTTGGACGGACTCGAATTGTCTCGACCGTCGTAAATATGCAACAGGCGATGGAATGCAGTCGTTGCGAAGCCGAAGTGGCTCGCATCGTTCTCAGCGTCGTCCCCGCGAAACGCCGGGCCCATAACCACAGGGAGGTGTTGTGGCAAGAGCAAGTAGTTGTAGCGGAGCACACAACAAGGCCTGTGGTTATGTGTCCCGGGACGACGGGGATAGATCTGATTCAAATTTCAAACAGCGGCCGCGTAGGATGGGTAGCGCGAACCGAAACCCGTCGCGATGGAGCAAGCGGCACCAATGATGGGTTTCGCTTCGCTCTACCCATCCTACGTCGGATTCTAACGGCGGATGTGAGTCCGCATTCTCGCGGCGCGTTACGCCCGAGCTTTGCGTCTTGTTCCACCCTCCTCGAGATCAGAGGGCGCAGGGAAAGCCGGGTGCTGGTTGCACCCGTGGGTCCCGTGCAACAAAAAGCACGGGGGTAGGACCA
>NZ_JCAMOQ010000032.1:0-96369 GCF_059512365.1 Bradyrhizobium sp. Ses1 | reverse complement strand
CCGTGCTTTTTGTTGCACGGGACCCATGGGTGCAACCAGCACCCGGCTTTCCCTGCGCCCTCTGTTCGATGAGAGGGTGAAAGTGATGCAAAGCTCGGGCAGCGAATGCCGCGAGAACGCGGACTCACATCCTCTCGCTGTTTGACAATTGAACCGTGATCTCTCCCCACGTCGTCCCGGGCTTGCCCGCCTCGGCGAAGCCCCTTGGCGTAGCCGGGACCCGGGACCCATAACCCCAGGCCTTTGTTGTATGTTCCGCTACCACCGCTTGCTTTTCTCCACAACCACAGCCTGTGGTTATGGGTCCCCGCCTTCGCGGGGACGACAGCGTAGGATGGGTAGAGCGCAGCGAAACCCATCATCCGCGGCTTGCGTCCAGCGGGCCCAGCGCGCCCACAAATTCAGCAAACGTGTTGAGCCCGCCGGTGAGATCGTCGGCCGGAAGCCTTAATTGCTGCATGATGCTGTGCCGGAAATGGTGTGCACGTCGTAGGCATCTGCCTTGCTGGATGCAATCCAACAATGGCGGTACGCCGTGGCTTTACGCTGGCGCGCCCCGGCTTTACGCTAGAATGTACCTTGCTCCAATGCGGGAGGTGTGGCGATGCCGAGAAAGGGAATCACCGGCCACGACGAATGGGTCATCACCGAGGCGCTGGCGACGGCGCTCGTCGCCCTCGAGCAGCTTCCCTCAAAACACCAGCCGCGTCCGCACATGGAAGACATCCGAAAGCTGCTTGCGGCCGGCTGCGATCGCGGAACCGTCACCCTGCATCTGGCGCAAGCGAAGTGCCGGCTGTTTCCCGACGCCGATCCGCTGGCGATTTACGAGGAATACGGGCTCAGCGACGGGCAAGGCTAAGAGGCTAACGGCTGATCCGCCAGATCGTGCCATTGGCGTCTTCGGTAATGAGCAGCGCACCGTCACGCGCTACGGCGACGCCGACCGGGCGTCCCCAGACTTCGGAATCGTTGATGACGAAGCCGGTCACGAAGTCCCCGTATTCGCCGGTCGGCACGCCGTCCTTCAACCGGATGCGGATCACCTTGTAGCCCGTGCGCTTCGACCGGTTCCACGAGCCATGCAGGGCCGCGAATATGTCGCCGCGATACTCGGCGGGAAAGCTCTGGCCGTCATAGAACGTGAGGCCAAGCGAAGCGGAATGCGCCTGCAGCAGCACGTCCGGGACCGTGACCTTGTCCTTCAGGTCAGGCCGCGCGCCGGCGTGCCGCGGATCCTGGTTGGCACCGATGTAGAACCACGGCCAGCCATAGAACGCGTTCTCGCGGACGCGGGTCACATAATCGGGCACGAGGTTGTCGCCGAGGCCATCGCGCTCATTGGTGGAGCACCAAGGCACGCCCGTTTGCGGCTGCATCGCAAGCCCGACGCAATTCCGGATGCCGGTGGCAAAGGTGCGCTGGTTCTTGCCGTCAGGATCGAAGGCGAGCACCGCCGCGCGGTCGGTCTCGTTGCCCCAGGCGGCGCCGAGCGGGCGCTCGCGCTTCCAGGCTTCCAAGCCACCCGGCGGGCTACCCATGCCCTCCCCCGAATTGCCTGCCGAGCCGACCGAGACCAGCATCCGCTTGTTGTCGGGCGTAAAGACAATGTCCCGGGTCGAGTGACCCGAGCCGTGCGGCAGCTTGGCGACGACCGTCTCCGGCTCTCCGGAGGCCTTGAGGTCGCCATTGCGATAGGCAAAGCGGACCACGCTTCCAGTGTTGGCGACATAGAGCCATTGCGGGTTGTCGCCATTCGGAAAGAAGGCGATCCCAAACGGACGATCGAGGCCGCTGGCGTAGACTTCGTTGATCGTAGGCTTCGTCGCCCCATCGGCGGCGCGCAGCACCCGGATACGCCCGGCGCGCGTCTCGGCCACGAAGATGTCGCCGTTCGGCGCGGTCTTGATGATGCGCGGCCCGTTCAAGCCGTCGGCGAACAGCTCGGCCTTGAACCCTGGCGGCACTTGAGGAATTGCGGAGGCCGTTCGCGGCACCACCCGCGACATGTTCGCGCTCGATGGCGTCGCGCCGGGCTTGGGCAGATCCTGCGGCGTGATCAGGCGCAACGTGCCGGGCTTGTCGCGCCGCCAATCGCCATAGGCTTCCTGTCCCTTCAGCACAGCAGGCTGTGCGCTTGCAGCAGCTGCATTCATCAACTCAAGCAAGGCCGCCAGCACGACGCTCGCTGCAACTGGCTTCCAGGGCATTTCATATCCTCACGCGAGACGATGATCTCGCGAACACGCATCCATAGCCCAGAACCTTGGCTGGCTCATTTCACAATCGCGTCTGTGGTTGCGACGATTTGGCCGTCAATGTCCTCTTGCCGGCGCGTTGAGATCGATCGAGCGCATGCTCAGCGCGAGCGGGATCATCAGGGCGCCGATGACGGCGAGCGTCCAGAACACATCGATATAGGCGAGGAAGTCGATCTGGCGCTGCAATGTCTGGCCGACCCATGCGATCGCCTGCGAAGCCGCCTCGGAAGCGTTGGAGCCCTGCGCCTGGAAGTAGCGCGTCATCGCATCGATGGTCTGCTGGTAACCGATGTCGGATGGCGCGGCATGCTCGACCAGCCGGCTCTGATGGAATTGCTGGCGTTGCGCCAGCACGGTCTGCGCCAGCGCGACTCCCATCGAGCCGCCGATGTTGCGCGCGACATTGATCAGCGCCGACGCCTGGTTGGTCTTCTCCGGCGGCACGCCATCGTAGGAGGCCGTCGTCACCGGCAGGAACAGGAACGGCAGCCCGATGCCGAGAAAGATGCGCGACCACGCCGCATAGCCATAGGAGATATCCTGGGTGAGCCCCGTGAGATGCCACATCGAGAGCGTCACGATCATGGCGCCGAGCATGATCAGGTGCTTCGGCTGGACGACGCTCAGGAGCCTGCCGACGATCGGCATCATCACCATCGTGAAGATGCCGCCCGGCGACAGCGCGAGACCCGCGAGCGTCGCGGTATAGTTCTCGTCCGCCTGCAGCAGTTGCGGCAGGATCTGGGTGGTCGAAATCAAGACTGCGCCGGTGCCGAGCATGACCAGGAAACAAGCTGCGAACTGCCGCTGGCCGAGCAGGCGAAGCTCGATAATGGGCTCCTCGCGCGTCAATTCCCAGGGGATCAGCGCCAGCAGGCAAAAGGCGGAAACCAGCGCAAAAACCAGGATCATGTTCGATCCGAACCAGTCGTTGCGCTGGCCTTCGTCGAGGACGAATTCGAGCGAGGCGAGCCCGATCGCAACCAGAGCGAAACCGACATAGTCGACGCGAAGTCCTTTCCGAAGCAATGTCCTTCGCTCCTCCTCGGCACCCGACGGTTCGTTCACCAGCGTCCCCACGAGGAACAGCGAAAGCAGTCCCATCGGCACGTTGATCAGGAACACCCAGTGCCACGAATAGGTGTCCGTGATCCAGCCGCCGAGCGTCGGCCCGATCACCGGCGCCACCACGACCGCGATGCCGTAGATCGCAAACGCCTGGCCGCGCTTGGCCGGCGGAAAAGAGTCGGCGAGGATCGCCTGCTCGGAGGTCGCCATGCCTCCTCCGCCGAGCCCTTGCACGATGCGGAACAGCACGAGAGATTCCAGGCTCCAGGCAAACCCACACAGCAGCGAGGCCACGGTGAAGGTTGCCACGCATATCATGTAGAAGCGCTTGCGTCCGATCACGGTGGCGAGCCAGCCGGAAATCGACAGCACAATCGCGTTGGCGACGAGATAGCTGGTGATGACGTAAGTGCTCTCGTCGATCCCGACCGCCAGTCCGCCCGCGATGTGGCGCAGTGCGACGTTGGCGATCGTCGTGTCCAGCACCTCCATGAAGGTCGCGATCGAGACGACGAAGGCGATGAGATAGGGATTGTGTCCACCGGCGGCGGAACGCTCCGGCGACCAGCCGCCGGCCTGCGTCGTGTCGGTCATCGCACTTTCGTCCAGGGCACGACCGACATCCCGGGGCCGACGGGGACGTCGGCGGGCCAATGATCGACCACGATCTTCACCGGCACGCGCTGCACGACCTTCACGTAATTGCCGGTGGCGTTCTCCGCCGGCAGCAGGCTGAACGCCGTACCCGAGCCGGGTTGCACCGAGTCCACGCGTCCGGTCAGTTTGCGGTCCGGATAGGCGTCAATCCTGAATTCGACGGGTTGGCCCGGACGCATGTCGCGAAGCTGGGTCTCCTTGTAGTTGGCGACGATCCAGACCTCGTCGGGCACGAACATCATGATGCTCTGCCCGGCCATCGCATATGTGCCCTTGGCGCCGCTCAGCTTGACGACGCGCCCGGACTGGGCCGCTGTGACGTTGGTGTAGTCGAGATTGAGCTTGGCCTGATCGCGCTGTGCCTCTGCCTGTTGCAGCGAGGCCTTGGCACTCTCGCGTTGGGCCTGCAGCGGCTTGATCCCAAGCTCCGCCACCGTTACCGCCGTTCTCGCACGCGTGGTGTTGGCCTGCTGCGCTTCGAGATCGGACTTGGTCTGTTGCTCACGTTGCAGTGTGCCGGCGCCCTTCTGCAGCAGATCATCGGCGCGCGCGGCCTCCTGCTGCGCGAATTGCAGTTGCGCTTCGGCTTGCGCGAGTTGTGCTCTCGCTTGATCGATCTGGGCTTGCTGGCTGGTGATCTGAGCCTCGAGATTGGCGATGTTGGCCTGCGCGGCTGCAACCTGCCCTTCGGCCTGGTCCACGGCGATCCTGTAGTCGCGATCGTCGATACGGGCGAGGAGATCGCCCGCATTGACGTGCTGGTTATCCGTAACGGGCACATCGACAAGGTAACCGCCGACCTTCGGCGCAACCGAGAAGCTGCGGGCGGCGACGAAAGCATCGTCGGTAGATTCGTAGTTACGGACCTCGAGCCAATAGACGACGCCGCCAATCAGCGCAGCCAGGAGAACGCAGGCGCCCACGATCGCCAACAGCCAATGCTCGCGGAGCCGATCGCGCATCGATGGCTTCTCGGGCGCGGTCGGCGGGCTGTCTTGCGTTTCGCCGACATCCCTGAATTCAGGCTTCTGTTCGGGAGCGCGTTCCGGAGGCCGCGTTTCTTCTGCGGACGGCCCATGCTCTCGGGTCATGGCATCCACGACAGCACCTCAAGCGAAGGAGATCATTTGCAATCGATTTGGCTAACCGCGCGGTCAGACCATGGTTCCGGCGAACGACCGGGATTACCGATTGGAATTGGAACCCTCACACAGAGTGCCGGTTCTCTGTGCTTCATTTCGCTCCAACGCATCGCGAGTTTATGGCGCGCATTCTGATCGGGACATCCGGCTGGCACTACGATTCCTGGCGGGGGCCGTTCTTCCCTAAAGGCCTGCCGCTCAAGAGCCAGCTTCGCTACTACGCAAGCCAGTTTCCGACCACGGAATTGAACGGCGTCTTCTATCGCACGCCAACGCCCGAAGCGGTGAAGGGCTGGCGCGAGCAGACGGATCAGGATTTTGTCTTCGCCTGGAAGGCGTCCAAGTTTATCACACATTGGAAGCGCCTGTCGGAGAACTCGGTCAACAGTCTCGAGCTGCTCGAAGCTCGCCTGTCGCTGCTGGGAAACAAGGTCGGTCCCATCCTGTTTCAACTGCCGCCGCAGTTTGAGGCTAAGCCGGATCGCCTCGCCTCCTTCCTCAAGCTGCTGTCGAAAGAGCGCCGCTACAGCTTCGAGTTTCGGCACCCAAGCTGGTATGCCCCGAAAGTCATGCGACTACTGTCCGATGCGAACATCTCGCTGTGCATTTCGGACCATCACGACGCGCCGGCACCGTGGAGGCGCACCGCCGATTTCGTCTACGTCAGAGGCCACGGCCCCGGCGGCCGATATAAGGGCCATTATCGCGATGCGACACTGGCGGGAGTGGGCCAAGCGCATTCGTTCCTGGAAGAAGCAGGGCTGCGACGTCTACGTCTATTTCGACAACGACCAGAAGAGCGCCGCGCCCGCCGACGCGGCTGCACTGCGACAATTGATTGAAGGGGGAAAGTAGGAACCAGCAGACCGAGCGCCCTCGATCAGTAATTGCAGCCAGTTGACGAAAAATGCCGGCTCATGGCCGGCATTTTTCTTGATCGCATCGGTCTAATATCGGCCGCCCGATTGCGTCCCCTTGTCGCTCTTGGTCCCGGCACCATGGCTGGAAGGATGGGCCGCGCGGCTCGAGCCGCCGCCGGCGCCGGTCGTCATGCCCTTCTTGTTCATGTGCGTACTCGTATGCGGTGTCGCGCCAGGCCCGACATTGCCCTCGCTGGATGCACCGGGCGCGGGCTGGGCCTGCTGCGCGAGCGCGGCGCCGGCAGACAATGCCAGAACGCATGCAGAGGCCAGAATGATCTTCTTCATCGGTATCTCCTTGGATTGACCTTTCGGCACAACCCGGCGCCGCCCGAACCGGTTCCTAGCGCCGTGGACGCAAGTTCGTGCGTTTCGCCGTCCACGCTCAATAGATCGCGAGAACACTTAGGAACCAAATACGGCAAACCGGGTTCCCCAGTAAATTCGAGGAACCGACATGTCGGCATGGTTCAAGGACGAGTCCTTTCCCGTGCTGCTGGAGAGCGCGGTACAGATCGCGTGGGACTACCTCAGGCGGGCTGGCGAAATCGATGATCCGGTGGAAGCACACCATTTCCTGATCGAGAAAGTCGCCTTCATGATCAGCCAGGGCCAGCACAACAGGCTTGTGCTGTCAAACCGCGCCATTTCCGCGTTTCAGCAATACAAGCGCGCACGCACCATCGAGCTGTCGTTGATCTCGCGATAAGATCGGTCATAGGCGCAGCGCGCCTTGCCTAGTGGATGATGTCTAGCGGCAATCGACAAATCTCGTCACCGTCTTCGTTGGTGACAAGGATCGAGTAGTGCCTGTTCTTCAGGTCCGGGTGTTCGCCGAGCAGCCGCCGTGCGATGTTGTCGGCCGAATCCATCGCGGCGATATCGTCAGCGAGTTCCGCGCCGCCTTGATCGGCAACCGTCTTGGTGTTGACGAGATCGAAATGGTAGAGCGGCATTTTTCGCTCCCGCCTGGCATCGTCTCACCCCAGACTACGCACGACAGCCCGACTTGGTTCCCGGTCGTAGCCGCCGTTCGGTCCCGCCTTGAAAATCCTGCGGCCCGAAGGAACGCCGATCCGCAACATCGGTTAGGCGCTAAACGACGACAGCGAGGTCTGCCATGAGAGTTTGCGATGCGATGACCCCCGACGTTCAGCTCTGTACTCCTGAAGACAGCTTGAAGGATGCGGCAGAGGCTATGGGCGCACTCGGCGTCGGACTGCTGCCGGTCACCGAGAACGACCGCCTCGTCGGCATGGTGTCCGACCGCGATATCGCTATTCGCGGCGTCGGCATGGGCCGCGGGCCGGAGGCGCGGATCCGGGACGTCATGACTGCCGAGGTGAAGTACTGCTTCGAAGATCAGGATCTCGACGAGGTGACGGCAATTATGGGCGAGATTCAGGTCCGTCGCATGCCCGTACTCAATCGCGAAAAGCGTTTGGTCGGTATCATTGCGCTCGGCGATATTGCGCAGGCCAACGGCGGTGACAGCGCCGGCGTGGCGCTGAGCGAGATTTCTCGTCCCAGCGCCCAACATGCACAGCTATAGCGATGCACGAGCATCAACACGACAAAGTCAGCCTCAACCTAGACCTGCTTTGCGCGACATTGGCGATCGTCAGCGCGGCACTGCTCACGGGGATGCTGAGATATCTGCTGGGATGAACAGTCCCAACCATGTGCGGCAGACCGCCGGTTCGCCGACCGTGTCCCTATACTTGCCGAGTTTCCTGATCGCCGCTGGCGTCGTTATCGCCTTGGGTGCGATCGCCTGTTCGCGAATGGCTTATGTCGAATCCGACTAGGTCCCGTCGGTTCTGGTTGACGAGGCTCGGACGTCGAAAGATGCGATCGGGGCGACGGCGCCATCTGACGTGAGCTGCTGCTCATCCTTCGTCTCGAAAGTCATCGAGAGGCCGCCCGTTGGATCGATGGCTCGCTCGAGCCATTTGATCGATTCTTCGATCCAGTGATCGCTATTTGCTGGATCGGCTTGCGCCCTCGCCCGGCAGGCATCGGCCTGCGCCAGACAGGCAGCCTTGCGATCCATCGTCATCTCAGCGCGGCGATTGCAGGCCGGGCGATGTCAGCCACTCGTTCAGATGAGCGGCGGTTTCCGCTTGCCTTGCCTTCTTCAGCAATGCGTCGCGCGCCTCACCTTGCGGCAACTGCTCGGCTGCCGCGCGTGCCTCGTCTGCCGCTCTCTGGAGCCGCTCGTCGAACGGCACGCTGTTCTTTCTTCGATTGCGCTTTGCCGTCATGGAAGTCTCCCGCTTCGCAAGTGAGTATAGAATCGCGCTTCCAACAATCTATCGTCGCTAACTCAGGTTACTTCGCGCGAACAAAAATAAACGGCTAGGCGGGAACGGATCACTCGAAAAACAGCCCAACGGGCCTCTCTTGGCAACCCTCGCTCCTCCGCAGCTAAGGCTTGGACTGCATGGCGGCTTCGCCCTGCTCCCGCGCCGGCACGCTCACATGCACTTCATGGCCCTGCCGAATCGCCAAAGATGCAGCAGCGACGGCCGATTCGAACGCGGATTCCTTGGTCGCATATTCACCGTTCACAACGCCGTCATGCAGCACTCCCCATTGGTCGCGAATTGGCACGATGGCGTATTGCGCAAGTCCCATCTTCCTCTCCGTTGCAAACGTCTTCGCGATTACTTCTTGTCGGGATCGTTCGGGCGAACGGTCATGTTGCTCTCGGGCATTCGGTCCCGGCCGGCGTCGCCATTGTTGTCCCGCCCGCCTGAAGTCGATGTCCCGCTACCGCTCCGGCTCGGTCTCGTTGCACTGCCGGTTGTCGGCGCGGAGCCTGGCGTGGCGGAGCTCGCGGCCGGGTCTCCCGTGGTCGATCCGCGCCCGCTCGGTGCGCCACCCGTTTGCGCCAGTGCGAGCGCGGGGCACAGCATGAATCCGAAAGCCAACGCAATTCGTGTCAGTTTCATCGCAAGCCATCCTTAAGACGTCGATGAAACTAATCGGCCAGTGACGAGAACGTTCCTAATCGCGGCTTCCGATGCCTGATCCGTCGCGGCTATGCAGTGCGCGAACTGAGCGCCGGCTCCGATCCTGGCGCATTCATATCTCGATATGAAGCAGCCTCCGTGCGCGGCTTTCCCTGCAACGGCACCGTTAGGCGACAGACCAGGCCTTCAGGGCGCCAATCGAAATCGGCATTGCCGCCAAGCTGGGTCTCGATGCTGGCGATCACGCTCCTTGTGCCGAATCCCTTGGAGGTCGGCTTGGTCACGCGCGGTCCACCTGTTTCAACCCACGCCAGGATCAGCCTATCGCTCTGCACTTCCCAGGTGATGGCGAGCCGGCCTGACAGCGAGGAAAGGCTGCCATACTTCGCGGAGTTGGTGACGAGCTCGTGCAGCGCCAGCGCCAGCGTTTGCGCCGTGGCAGGCTCGAGCTGGACCTCCGCACCCTCGTACTGGATTTGTCCGGCTTCCGAATACGGCGCTACTTCTTCGGCCACCAGTCGCCGGATTTCCGCGCCCTGCCAGCTCGACAGCGACAGCACGGTGTGAACCCGCGCCAGCGCCGTGATCCGGCCCTCGACCGCCTGCACATAGGCGTTGACATTCTGCGCGCGCGTCAGCCGTACGATCGACTGCGCCAGCGCGAGAGCGTTCTTGGCGCGATGATCGACTTCTCGCGTGAGCAGGCTCTGCCGTTCTTCGGCACGCTTGCGGTCGGTGATGTCGACGGTGACGCCGCTGACCCGCACCACGCGGCCCTTCTTGTCGGTGGTCGCAGCCGCCGTGCCGACGCACCAGCGCACCTCGCCGTCGGGGCGGATGATGCGGAATTCGGCTTCGTATGATTTCACGCCCTTCGCGAATTCGGTCCAGGCCTCGCGCAAGCCATCGAAATCCTCGGGATGAAACAGCGTTTGAATATTCGCGGATGTCAGCTCGAAGCTCTTGGAATCGACGCCAAAGATCTTGTACTGGCCATCGTCCCACATCCAGTCGCCGTTGACCCAGTCCCAGTCCCAGGAGCCCATCTTGCCGGCGGCAATGGCCATGCTGCGGCGCTGTTCGCTTTCGACCAGCCGCGCGGTCGATTGCTCGAGCTCAGCGGTGCGCGCGCGGACGCGGTCCTCAAGTTCGGAATTGAGCCGCTCCAACTGCCGGGTCTTGCGGTAGAGCTCGGCGAAGACACGGATCTTGGCGCGCAGCACTTCCGGCACCACCGGCACCGGAACGTAGTCGACCGCGCCCATCTCATAGCCGCGCAGCCGATCGAAATCGCTGACCTGGATCGCCGAGATGAAAATCATCGCGGTCTTCTGAAAGCGCGGATGTTCGCGGATCATGGCAGCGAGCTCGAAACCATCGAGCTCGGGCATGCAGACGTCGACCAGGATGACCGCGACTTCGTTCTTGAGCAGAAACTCGAGCGCTTCCCGCCCCGACGCGGCCACCACCAGATTCTCGCCGAGCTCCTTCAGGATCACTTCATAGGCCAGCAGCTTCGCCGGCTGATCGTCGACCAGAAGGATGTTTACCTTTTCATGGTCCATCATCTTCATGCCGCTTCAGCGATGTAGCCACATGCGGATGGCGAGCAGCAATTGCTCGGTGTTCACCGGCTTGGCCAGATAATCCGACGCGCCCGCTTCCAGGCATTTCTCTCGGTCGCCCTTCATCGCCTTTGCGGTCAGTGCGATGATCGGGAGACGGGCAAGCGCCGCATTCTGCCTGATCACGCCGATGGTCTGATAGCCGTCCATCTGCGGCATCATGATGTCCATCAGGACGATGGCAATCTTGGGATTGGATTCGACTAGCGCGATCGCCTCATGGCCCGTCGTAGCCGTCAGTACCTTCATACCACGCCGTTCGAGCACGCTGGAAAGTGCGAAGATGTTTCGCGCGTCATCGTCGACGAGAAGCGCCGTCTTGCCAATGAGATCCTCATCGGAACTGTTAAGTTTCTCCAGCATCCTTTGCTTTTCAATCGGCAATTCAGTGATGACACGGTGCAAGAACAGTGACGTTTCGTCGAGCAGACGTTCCGGGGATTCGACGCCTTTTACGACAATGCTGCGCGCCATTGTGTGAAGCTCGGCATCCTCCTCGGCCGAGAGTTCCCGTCCGGTGAAGACTACGATCGGAACATTGGACAGGCTTTCATCCTTGCGGATTTCGTCGAGCACCTCAAAGCCGCTCATATCGGGCAGCCGCAGATCGAGTACGACGCAGTCGCAAGGGATGCTTCGCAAGGTCGAGAGCGCTCCGGCTCCGGTACCGGTGGTGACGATCTCGACGTCCTTATGATCCAATAGTTCCTTGATGCTGAGCCGTTCGGCCGGATTGTCTTCCACGATCAAGAGCCGCTTGCGTCGCGGCCTTGCATATTCCTTGATCTGGGCGAGCGCCGCGCTGACGCCCTCGGTCGTCGTGGGCTTGTTGACGAACGAGAAGGCGCCGCGCGCCAGCGCATGCTGCCGGTCCTCGTCGAGCGTGATGACCTGCACCGGTATGTGCCGGGTCAGCGGATTGTGCTTGAGCTGGCTCAGCACGGTCCAGCCGAGCATGTCGGGCAGGAACACATCGAGCGAAACCGCGGTCGGCTGGAACTGCTTGGCGAGGTCCAATGCCTCGGCGCCGCGGTTCGCGACCAGGACCTTGAAACCCTTGTCCCGTGCGAGATCGACCAGAACCCGCGCGTAATGCGGGTCGTCTTCGACGATCAGGAGGATCATGTCTCCGGGCTCGAGATTGAGCCGGTCGTCCAGCACCTCCGCCACGCGCTCCTGCGTTGCGGGCGCCTGCAACGCCGGCGCACCGCCCTGCGATAAGGGCAGCGCGGGGGGCACGCGAAGCGCAACGCTCGGGCCGGAATATTTCAGCGGCAGATAGAGCGTGAAGGTACTGCCCCTGCCCGGCGCACTTCGCAGATGGATCTCGCCGCCGAGCAGGCTCGCGAGTTCGCGGCTGATCGCAAGGCCAAGGCCGGTGCCGCCATATTTACGGCTGGTGCCTGCATCCGCCTGCTGGAACGCTTCAAAGATCAGCTTCTGCTTGTCCAGGGGGATACCGATGCCGGTATCGCTCACCTCGAAGGCAACGACCGCGGGTGCGGTGTTGAGAATTGGATGCTCGGCGCTCCAACCGCCGACCGCGGCCGAGACGGTCAGCTTGACGCCGCCCTCGGCGGTGAACTTGAAGGCGTTGGACAACAAGTTCTTCAGCACCTGCTGCAGGCGCTTGGAGTCGGTGACCATGCTGCGGGAAAGCGTCTCGTCGACCTCGATGCTGAACGACAGATGACGGTTTTCCGCCTCATGGCGGAACGGTCGGCCGACGGTTTCGAGCAGGCTCGATGTCAGGATTTCCTCGGCGTCCACGGTCACGGTACCGGACTCGATCTTCGAGAGGTCGAGGATGTCGCTGATCAGATTGAGCAGGTCGGTGCCGGCGCCGTGGATGGTGCGGGCGAATTCAACCTGCTTGGGCGCAAGATTGCCTTCGGGATTATCCGAAAGCTGCTGGCCGAGGATCAGGATGCTGTTCAACGGCGTGCGCAGCTCGTGCGACATGTTGGCCAGGAATTCCGACTTGTATTTCGAGGTCAGCGCAAGCTCGCTCGCCTTTTCTTCCAGCGCACGGCGCGCCTGCTCGATTTCCTGGTTCTTGCGTTCGACCTCAACGTTGCGTTCGGCGAGCTGTTGCGCCTTCAGTTCGAGTTGCTCGTTGGTCTGCTGCAATTCCCGCTGCTGGGCCTGAAGCTCGCCCGCGAGTTGTTGCGACTGCTTTAGCAGGCCCTCGGTCTGCATTGTCGCCTCGATACTGTTGAGCAGGATGCCGACGCTGTCGGTGAGCTGCTCTACAAAGGTAATCTGCGAGGCGGTGAACGACGCGAGCGAAGACAACTCGATCACAGCCTTGACCTGGTTCTCGAACAGGACCGGGAATACCACCACGTTCTTGGGCAGCACGCGCATCAGCGCCGAATTCACCGGGACCACATCATCAGGAATGTCCGAAAGCAGCCGTTGCCGCTTGTCCAGTGCGCATTGGCCGATCAGTCCCTCGCCCAAGCGCACGATTGATGGATGCGGTTTGGCGCCGTCGTCGGCATAGGCGGACAACAGACGCAGTTGCGGGATCTCGGCGCTCTCGACCTGGTAGATTACACCCATATGCGCGTTGATCACGGGCGCCAATTCGGTCAGCAGCAGCCGTCCCACGGTCGACAGATCGCGCTGCCCCTGCAGCATATTGGTGAACCTGGCGAGATTGGTCTTCAGCCAGTCCTGTTCGGTATTGCGGTCCGTCGTCAAACGGAGGTTACCGATCATGGTGTTGATGTTGTCCTTGAGCTCTGCCACCTCGCCGCGGACGTCGACCTGAATGGTG
Source organism: Bradyrhizobium sp. Ses1 (assembly GCF_059512365.1). Classification (NCBI taxonomy): domain Bacteria; kingdom Pseudomonadati; phylum Pseudomonadota; class Alphaproteobacteria; order Hyphomicrobiales; family Nitrobacteraceae; genus Bradyrhizobium; species Bradyrhizobium sp. Ses1. Next base: position 82,939 of record NZ_JCAMOQ010000032.1, on the reverse strand, counting down.
CGGGTCAGGTCGCCTTTTGTCACCGCGGTTGCGACCTCCGCGATGGCGCGGACCTGCGAGGTCAGGTTGGCGGCCAGCAGGTTGACGTTGCCGGTCAGATCCTTCCACGTGCCGGCGGCGCCGGGCACGTTGGCTTGCCCGCCGAGCCGGCCCTCGACGCCGACTTCGCGCGCCACGGTCGTGACCTGATCGGCGAACGTCGCCAGGGTCTCGGTCATGTTGTTGATGGTGTCGGCGAGCGCGGCCACCTCGCCTTTCGACTTCACGGTCAGGTTCTGCTTCAGATCGCCATTGGCGACCGCCGTCACGACCTTGACGATGCCGCGCACCTGCTCGGTCAGGTTGGCGGCCATCACGTTCACGGTATCGGTCAGGTCCTTCCAGGTGCCGGCGACGCCGCGCACCTCGGCCTGGCCGCCGAGCTTGCCTTCGGTGCCGACTTCGCGCGCCACGCGCGTCACTTCGCCCGCAAACGCGTTGAGCTGGTCCACCATGGTGTTGATGGTGTTCTTCAGCTCGAGGATTTCGCCCTTCACGTCGACGGTGATCTTGCGCGAGAGGTCGCCGCGCGCCACCGCGGTGGTGACTTCCGCGATGTTGCGCACCTGAGTGGTGAGGTTGGCCGCCAGCAGGTTGACGTTGTCGGTGAGGTCCTTCCAGGTGCCGGCGACGCCAGGCACCACGGCCTGACCGCCCAGCCGGCCCTCGGTGCCGACCTCGCGCGCCACGCGCGTCACTTCGGCCGCAAAGGAGCGGAGCTGCTCCACCATTGTGTTCAGCGTTTCCTTCAGCAGCAAAATCTCGCCGCGGACGTCCACGGTGATCTTCTTCGACAGGTCGCCGCCGGCGATCGCGGTCGCGACCTCCGCGATGTTGCGGACCTGGGCCGTCAGGTTCGACGCCATGAAGTTGACGTTGTCGGTCAGGTCCTTCCAGGTGCCGGCGACCTCCGGCACTTCGGCCTGGCCGCCGAGCTTGCCTTCAGTGCCGACCTCGCGCGCCACGCGCGTCACCTCGGAAGCGAAGGCGTTGAGCTGGTCCACCATCGTGTTGATGGTGTTCTTCAGCTCAAGGATTTCGCCCTTCACGTCGACCGTGATCTTGCGCGAGAGGTCGCCGCGCGCCACGGCGGTGGTGACTTCCGCGATGTTGCGGACCTGGGCGGTCAAATTGCCGGCCATCGAGTTGACGCTGTCGGTGAGGTCCTTCCAGGTGCCAGCCACGCCGGGCACGTTGGCCTGACCGCCCAGACGTCCTTCGGTGCCGACCTCGCGTGCGACGCGCGTCACCTCACCCGCAAAGCGGTTGAGCTGGTCGACCATGGTGTTCAGCGTTTCCTTGAGCTGCAGGATCTCGCCGCGCACGTCGACCGTGATCTTGCGCGACAGGTCGCCGCCGGCGATCGCGGTCGCGACCTCCGCGATGTTGCGCACCTGCGCCGTGAGGTTGCCCGCCATCGAATTCACGGAATCGGTCAGGTCCTTCCAGGTGCCGGCGACGCCAGGCACTTCCGCCTGGCCACCCAGCTTGCCGTCGGTGCCGACCTCGCGCGCCACGCGCGTCACTTCGCCCGCAAACGCATTGAGCTGGTCCACCATGGTGTTCAGCGTCTCCTTCAATTGAAGGATTTCGCCTGACACATTCACGGTGATCTTCTTCGACAGGTCACCCTTCGCCACCGCAGTTGCGACTTCCGCGATGTTGCGAACCTGGCCGGTCAGATTCGATGCCATCGAATTGACGCTGTCGGTCAGGTCCTTCCAGGTGCCGGCAACGCCGCGCACCAGCGCCTGTCCGCCGAGCTTGCCTTCGGTACCGACCTCGCGCGCCACGCGCGTGACTTCGGACGCGAAGGCGTTGAGCTGGTCGACCATCGTGTTGATAGTGTCCTTCAGCTCCAGGATTTCGCCGCGCACGTCGACCGTGATCTTCTTCGAGAGGTCGCCATTGGCCACGGCCGTCGTCACTTCCGCGATGTTGCGGACCTGGGCGGTCAGGTTGGACGCCATGAAGTTGACGTTATCAGTCAGGTCCTTCCAGGTGCCGGCAACGCCGAGCACGTTGGCCTGACCGCCGAGCTTGCCTTCGGTGCCCACTTCACGCGCCACGCGCGTGACTTCGGACGCGAACGCGTTGAGCTGGTCCACCATGGTGTTCAGCGTCTCCTTCAATTGAAGGATCTCGCCTGACACATTCACCGTGATCTTCTTGGAAAGGTCGCCCCCGGCGATCGCAGTGGCGACGTCGGCGATGTTGCGGACCTGGGCGGTCAGGTTGGACGCCATGAAGTTGACGTTATCAGTCAGGTCCTTCCAGATGCCGCCGACACCGGGCACCTGGGCCTGGCCACCGAGCTTGCCTTCGGTGCCGACCTCGCGCGCGACGCGCGTCACTTCGCCCGCGAAGGCGTTGAGCTGGTCGACCATCGTGTTGATGGTGTCCTTCAGCTCCAGGATTTCGCCGCGCACGTCGACGGTGATTTTCCGCGACAGGTCGCCGCGCGCCACCGCGGTCGTCACGTTGGCGATGTTGCGCACCTGCGCGGTCAAATTGCCGCACATCGCATTGACGGAATCGGTCAGGTCCTTCCAGGTGCCGGCGACGCCGGGCACGATCGCCTGGCCGCCAAGCTTGCCGTCGGTACCCACCTCGCGCGCGACGCGCGTCACTTCGGACGCGAACGAGCGCAATTGATCGACCATGGTGTTGATCGCTTCCTTCAACTGCAAGATCTCGCCGCGGACGTCGACCGTGATCTTCTTCGAAAGGTCGCCATTGGCGACTGCGATCGTCACCTCCGCGATGTTGCGGACCTGACCTGTCAGGTTGTTGGCCATCGAGTTGACGCTCTCGGTCAGATCTTTCCAGACACCGGTCACCTCCGGCACCTGGGCCTGCCCGCCAAGCCGGCCCTCGACGCCGACTTCCCGTGCCACGCGCGTCACTTCCGACGTGAACACGCCGAGCTGCTTGATCATCGTGTTGACGATGTTCGCCGACTGCAGGAATTCGCCGCGCAGTGGCCGCCCCTCGACGTCGAGCTGAACGGTCTGCAGCAGGTCGCCTTGTGCGACCGCCGCGACCGCGCGCGTCACTTCCCGCGTCGGCCACAAAAGGTCGTCGATCAGGGTGTTGATCGAGCCTTCCATGTCCGCCCACGAGCCACTTGAAAGGCCGAGATTCACCCGTTGGCGGGTCTGTCCCTCGCGGCCGACGACCTGGCCGACGCGCTCGAGCTGCTGGGCCATGCGCTCGTTCGCCGCGGCGATCTCGTTGAAGGCGTCCGCGATCTTGCCGTCAATCCCGAGATAGTCGCCGCGCATGCGCGCGGTGAAGTCACCGGCCCGCATCGCCTGGAGCGACTGCAACAGGTCCTGGGCGGGATCGATCTTGCCGTTTTGTTTGTTACGGCGGGGTTCGCCACGACTACGAGGAGCCGGACCCAAATCGCTCATAAAATTCCCCCTGCACGTTGGCCGGCTTTAGATTTTCGAAGTTCCGGACCATCGGATGCATAAGACGGATAGGTTGCGATCTAATCAAGACCGAAAAAATGAGCGATAACACGCGGAGACAGCGGAACGATACCAATGAGAGATCTGACGGAAGGTTCCGGGTCCTCGGGAACTTTTTTGCGACTGCTCAGCAAGCTGTTAGACCAAGCCTAAAGCGGGAACGAAGGTCGCACTTTGGCGTTTGCTGTCGGCGGGGCAGGATTTCATATGGCCAAGAAGACCAAACAGCTCGAACGGGACTATTTCGAGAGCGAGCGCAATTTCCGTCTTCTGGTCAAGGCCGTCACCGACTACGCCCTTTACATGCTGAGCCCACAGGGCATCGTCGTGAACTGGAATGCCGGTGGCGAGCGAATCAAGGGCTATTCATCCGAGGAAATCATCGGCCAGCACTTCTCGCGTTTTTATACCCCGGCGGATCGGGCGGCGGGCAAGCCAGCACGGGCGTTGAAGATCGCCGAGGAGACCGGCCACTACGAGGAGGAAGGCTGGCGCGTCTGCAAGGATGGCTCCTTCTTCTGGGCGAGCGTTGTGATCGACCCGATTCGCGACCGCTCCGGCCGCCTGATCGGCTTTGCCAAGATCACCCGCGACATCACGGAGCGACGCGAAGCGCAGCTCAAGCTGGAGCAGATACAGCGACAGCTTGCGGAATCCCAGAAGATGGACGCGCTCGGCCAACTGACCGGCGGTGTCGCGCACGACTTCAACAATCTCTTGATGATCGTCTCAGGCAATCTGCATAAAATCAAAAAGGAGCTAACAAGCGTGAAGGCCCTGGGCGCACTGAGCGCGATCGAGAACGCTACTCAACGTGCCGCGTCCCTGACGAGCCAGCTCCTCAGCTTCGCCCGACGACAGAGCGTCAATCCGCGGACCATCGACGTCGATCGCCAGATCATGTCGGTGCGCGAGGTGTTGGCAAGTGCCCTCGGCAGCATGGTGACGTTGCAGATCGATATCCAGCCCAACGTCTGGCCGGTCTTCCTCGATCCCACCGAGTTCGAAACCGCCCTCCTCAACCTTGTCATCAACGCCCGCGATGCGATGCCGGAAGGCGGCACCGTCACCATCTCGGCGCGCAATGATCTGGACAAGGATCAGGTTCTGATTTCAGTCGAGGATACCGGCGCGGGCATTCCACAAGATGTGCTCAGCAAGGTGTTCGATCCCTTTTTCACGACCAAGCCCATCGGCAAGGGAACTGGCCTCGGCCTCTCCCAAGTGCATGGCTTCGTCCACCAAGCCGGCGGGACGATCGAGATCGAAAGCGCGCTTGGCACGGGCACCAAGGTCCGTCTCCGCTTGCCCCGCAGCAGCGCGGCCGTGCATCACGAACAGGGGAGCTTGAACAAGCAAGCCTCCGCGACCGTTCTGCTGGTCGAGGACAATCCCGCTGTGGCCGACGCAAGTACCGGGCTGCTCGAGCAACTCGGCTACACCGTCCGCTGGGTGCCTAACGCCGAGACGGCGCTGCAAGAGATCGAGGCTGACGATGTCGACCTCGTATTCAGCGACATCATCATGCCCGGCAAGATGGACGGACTGAAGCTGGCGCGCGAGATCAGAGAGCGAAATCCGACGCTGCCAGTCCTGCTCACGACCGGTTATTCCGATTCCGTCAAGCACGTCAGGATGGATTTTCCAATCCTCCGCAAGCCCTACCAGCTTCACGAGCTCAGCCGTGAGCTGTCCAAGCTGACCGGGCACGACTGACCCCCGCGGCGCGGGTCGCCATTTCTTGCGGCTCGCAGGAACCTGCCCGCCCCCAGATCTGTTGTTGCGGCAGCCATGGGAAATGCCGCTGGAGCATTGATGGCCAATGACCACCCGCAGGAGACCGCCGAAACGCAGCAAGCTCGCGCACGGGAGGGATTTGGCGGCATGCCGTCCGCTCGTGCTCGACGATTCCAGCTCCGATGAATTGCTGGACGATTGGATGGTCGCCTATCCGGGCACCGAGTTGGTCACGTCGGCGGCCTGATCTGAAGCCTTGGCGACCCCATCAACCGGCCTGACTCGTGGACGGCCAGCTTCCCCGGACGAGCCGGACCCGTTCGATGCGCCCGCATTGCTCGCAGCGATATTGAATGACGTCCTTGCCGTCCTCGCCCGGCGCGCTCCGCTCGAGCCGCATTGTCTTCCTGCAGATGACGCAGGAAATCAGTGTGAGCAGCGGGTTGCGATCGTCATTCATCGTTCCCGTCCGACACAAAACTCACCGAAGTTAACCTATGTGGCGGTTGCGGCGGCTGAAATGGGCCATGTTATCACTATTCGATGTAGTTATTATCGATGGCCGCCGGGGGCCGAGCTTATGGAACGTAAGCGATCTCCATTGGAGCGACAGGCGGCCGACGCGCTGCGCCGCGCACGCCGGCTCCCCGTCGGCGCCGACCGCAACGATCTTCGCCAGCTTGCAGTCGGACTGCTCTTGCTGCACCGCCGTGGCATGGACGCCCTGCTGGAAGGTCGCCTCCACGGGTTTTCCCGGCTGAACCGGCCTCTTTCCGAAACAATCGTCGATTGACATTCCAAGGACGGGAGCATCGGGCCGACGCGGCGCAACACTCGCTGCGCTATTCCGGTTGCCAAAGACCGGCCATCTGCTCGGCCGCGGTTCACCGAGCAGATCGACCTGGTTCGCGTCAGCCGCTCTTTTCGGCGGTATCGATACTTTCACGATGAATCTCGATGCCGGCATCATCAAGCACCACGACCGCATAACCTTTGCCGAGATATTCCTGCCCGCTCTCAGCGAGATCGATCGCAAGCCGCTTGGCGTGCACGAGCGCCTGGTCGCGGTCACCCACCGGTCGTCCGATGGCATCGAGCGCCCGATCGTGGTCAACAATCCAGAAGTGATAGCGGGTCATCGGTATGCTCGTGGCTGCGACCGCCTTCAGCTGGTATTGCTCTCCCGCCACTTTTCGAGGTCAGGTTTCGGATCGCCGGATCGCTGCTCCTTCTCCGGCTTCTCCTTCCACGGTTTGTCGGTCTGCTTGTGCGAACCCCAGTCGGTCTGCTGCCGGGGATCATCGAGTGGCGTTTCCTTGCTCATGCGACACCTCCTGGAGGAAGCAAGCGCAAGCGCTAAATCTGTTCCTAACGCGGACACTCCGCCGCGGTCACGTCGCAGGTTCGAGCTCTCGCCCGACCAGCATCGCGCGCCCGTGCTTGAAGCGCCGATAGTCGTCGATCGCCCTGTTCGCCAGCAGAAGGCGCCGCCGCTCTCCCCGTCGCACCATCAGTTCGATATCGTCGACCAGAAAGCGGCTCGCGACTGCGCCATCGTCAAGCTCGCCGGCGCGCTCGAGAAAGTCCCAGGCGATCTGCACCGAATCTTCGATCAATATGGGCAAGGGCTCAGTCATGGTCTCCTTGCGGTGAAAACGCGCGGAGACGACGTCCGTTCCTGGTTGGAAGCGGGCGGGAGCACATCGTGCTGTGCTGTCGCGCAACTGCCCGCCTATCTATCCGCAAACGCGGCTAGCGAGGCTGGTTGGCGCGCTCAATCCTTCTTCGGTCGCACAACCGGCTGGCGTTTCAGGTGCTCTCTGACGTCGGGCAGCCGTTCGCTGCCGCCGGCAGCTTTCCACTGATCGATCAGCTCAGTCATCTCCGAGCGCATGGCAAGCAGCCGGCGCGCCGCCTCCGTGCAATCGTGATCGTGATTGACCTGATCGCGGACCACGCCCTCGGCGACGATCATCTCGTCCCGTAGCGCACTGATCTTGCGACGGATTTCATTAATTCTATTATCCATGGCTTGTTAGAACAAAAATAGAACATAAAGTCAAGTCACGGATTTGAGACTACGAGGCAGCGGACCATGAGGACACCGGTGGCGAAATATGGCGGGGTACGCGAGCGCGCCAGTGCTCAAATGACCCGCGCTCAGGCATTGCGATTGAAGGGTCTTGCGGAAGAGGCCTACCAGCCCAGGCAATACGCGGCGGATCTGAGCTTTGAAGAAGCCGGGCGGCGTATTCAGGCGCTCGAGGCGGAAATCGCGCTGGCGGATTCCTTCTAGCCGATGCTGGCAGCCCCTCGCCTCCTGTTAACAAATGATATAGCCGGGTGACTTAAGCGTCGGTTGGTCGTTGCCCGGAGCGTCTCTTGCTGGATATCGAAAGGAATTCGCCGCTCCCGTTCCCGCTTGCGTTGAGGGACGGGCGGACGATCGCGACCGTTGGCGACGTGGCGGATTTCTTTTCATCACTCACTGAGGATCAGCGCGAACGCGTTCACTGGCGAACGGCGATCCTGATGCTGAACAATGCCATGAAGGAATCGCGCTATCTGAAGATCGCCGCCATCAACCTGCGCTCCGCGCTCGCCTATGACCGCTTGCTGGCGGAGGACGCGCTGTGACCGTGTTCGTAGGGGCGTGGCCGAATCGCGGCTCTCTGCGGCAATCCGGGGTGGCCTTGGAGACCAGGCGCCCCGTTTCCTGTCAGAGCAGTTTTGCGCGCACGAACAGCGCGCGCAGCGCATTAGTCGCCGGGATCGCCAGCATCGCGTTGTCGGCGGCTTTCTCCAGCGCGCTGACCGCCTCGTCGTGCAGCGTGCGGAATTCCATCCACTCCACCGAGTTCAGATTGGTGATGAAGCGATAGGCCTGGCCGACGGTCGCAATCGTGACGGTCTCGCCGTTCAGCTTGATCTTGAACGTCGCCTTCAGCGGTGTGTCGGAACTCGATACGTCAGCCATGACGCGGTTGTGCAACGGGCGTAGCCAAAGTCAATCTAATTCTATCTCCCGCCCTGGACCTTCATCCCCACAGGCCCGATCTCTGTTAGCTTTCTCCGGGGTGATTCGTGCTCGCGGACAGCAAAGACACATATCTGGATGCGCTCAATCCTGCGCAACGGCGCGCCGTCGAGCACGGCGTCGGGCCGGATGGAACCATTGGCGCGCCGCTTCTGGTGATCGCCGGCGCCGGATCAGGCAAGACCAACACGTTGGCCCACCGCGTTGCGCATCTGATCGTCAGCGGTGCTGACCCACGCCGCATCCTCCTGATGACCTTCTCGCGCCGCGCGGCGGCGGAAATGACCAAGCGCGTCGAACGGATCGCCCGCCGCGTGCTCGGCGACAACGCGGGCGTGATGACCGATGCGCTCACTTGGTCCGGCACCTTTCACGGCATCGGCGCGCGGCTACTCCGGGAATATTCCGAGCGGATCGGGCTCGATCCTGCCTTCACCATCCATGACCGCGAGGATTCCGCCGACCTCATCAACCTCGTCCGGCACGATCTCGGCTTCTCCAAAACCGAGAGCCGCTTCCCGACCAAGGGCACTTGCCTTGCGATCTATTCCCGCTGCGTCAATTCCGAGACGCCGATCGAGAGCGTGCTCGGCATGTTCTATCCCTGGTGCTCGGGCTGGGCGGATGAACTGAAGCGCCTGTTTGCTGCTTATGTCGACGCCAAGCAGCAACAGAACGTACTCGATTATGACGACCTCCTGCTCTATTGGGCGCAGATGGTGACCGACGCCGCGCTTGCCGACGAGATCGGTGGCCGCTTCGACCACGTCATGGTCGACGAATACCAAGACACCAACCGTCTGCAATCATCGATCCTGCTCGCACTGAAACCCGGAGGGAGCGGGCTTACGGTCGTGGGCGACGACGCGCAGTCGATCTATTCGTTCCGCGCCGCCACTGTCCGCAACATCCTGGATTTTCCGGATCAGTTTACGCCGAGGGCGGAGCTCATCACGCTCGATCGCAACTATCGCTCGACCGAGCCGATCCTATCGGCCGCAAACGGCGTGATTGCGCTGGCCAAGGAGCGCTTCACGAAGAATCTCTGGACCGAGCGGACATCGTCGCGCAGGCCACAGCTCGTCGCCGTCCGCGACGAGGCCGATCAGGCGCGCTACATCGTCGAGCAGGTCCTGGCGAACCGCGAGGAAGGCGCGTTGCTCAAGCACCAGGCGGTCTTGTTTCGCACCTCCTCGCATAGCGGTCCGCTGGAAGTCGAACTCACCCGCCGCAACATTCCCTTCGTGAAGTTCGGCGGCCTGAAATTCCTCGACGCCGCCCATGTCAAGGACATGCTGGCGTTGTTGCGCTTCGTGGAGAATCCGCGCGACCGCGTCGCCGGTTTCCGCATCCTGCATTTGCTGCCGGGCGTCGGGCCAAGCTCGGCGCAGCGGGTGCTCGAACGCATGGCCGAGGCTGCCGACCCGATTGCCGCACTCTGCACCTTGCCCTCGCCGCCGCGCGCTGGCGAAGATTGGAAGGGATTTGTCCGCGCGATCGAGAACCTCCGCTATTCCGAGTGGCCCGTCGATATCGAGCGGGCACGGCTGTGGTACGAGCCGCATCTCGACCGCATCCACGAGGACGCCGAGGTCCGCCGCGCGGATTTGATCCAGCTCGAACAGATCGCAAGCGGCTATCCGTCGCGCGAGCGCTTCCTGACCGAGCTCACGCTCGATCCGCCGGATGCGACCAGCGACCAGGCCGGCCCGCCTTTGCTCGACGAGGACTATCTGATCCTCTCGACGATCCATTCCGCCAAAGGACAGGAATGGAAGTCGGTCTTCGTGCTCAACGTCGTCGACGGCTGCATGCCCTCGGATCTCGGCGCCGGGACCAGCGCCGAGCTGGAAGAGGAACGCCGCCTGCTCTACGTCGCCATGACCCGCGCCAAGGATGATCTGCACCTGATCCTGCCGCAGCGCTTCTTCGTGCACGGCCAGAGCGCCAAAGGCGACCGGCACATGTACGCCTCGCGCACGCGTTTCATCCCGGAGAGGCTGGTGCCGCTGTTCGAGCGCACCACCTGGCCGATTGCGCGTCCGGCGACCGCCGCGCCGGCAGATCGTGCAGCGCCGGTCGACATCCGCGCCAAGATGCGCGGGATGTGGCGCTAGCTGCGACGGCGATCGGGAACGATCGCTACCGCGCCACGTTGATGCGTTGATGCCAGGTGCAAAAACTTTTGCGATGGCCCGTGGCGGATGCTGAAGCCGCGTCAGAGCCGTCGTCCGATGAGCAGTCGTGAAAACCTTCCCGTGTGCCGTGCTGTTACTTTCTCGCGAAGATCTGCTTGAGGTAGCAGAGTCCATCGTAAGTCAGCCGCGTCTCGCGGGTCTCGCCCTTTGCCACTTCGCCTTCCAGGAACGTCTCGAGCTCCGGAAGCGCGCGCTCGAACTTCTCCGTGATGCCCATCATCACGCAGGTTTCCTTGATGCGTTCGATCGGTTTTTCGAGAACGTCGATTTGAACCATCGCCTTCAAATTCATGATCCAGCGCTTTGTTCCGACCGCTGCGGTGGAAGCCCGCCGTCGGTCTTGGAGAATCATCTGGTGATCGCTTAACCGGCCGAGAGTCTACTTGTCATGCGTGTCAGCAAGAAGAATGAGCGATCGGACAAGGCGGCGCGGCTGTGGCCCCTGCTCGCTCTGAACTTCTTCATGGCCGACATGCAGTCCGGAATCGGGCCGTTCGTCGGCGTCTTCCTGCAGGCGCATGGCTGGGCGAGCGGCTGGATTGGGACCGCGATGACGATAGGCAACGTCGCGGGCATGCTGATCACGACGCCGATCGGCGGCTTCATCGATGCAAGCCGGCACAAGCGCGCCTGGGTGATCGTGCCGGGCGTCGCCGTTGTCACCGCCTCGGCCCTCATTCTGCTGTCGCAAAACTTCTGGGCCGTCGCCGCATCGCAAATCGCAACCTCGCTTGCCGGCGCCGCCATCGTTCCCGCCGTCACCGGCATCACGCTTGGCATCGTGAGGCAGAAGGGCTTCAACCGGCAGAACGGCCGCAACCAGGCCTTCAACCATGCCGGCAACATGGTCGGCGCGGCCGTATCGGGCTATCTCGGTTGGAAATACGGCTACACGGCCGTGTTCCTGCTGGCGGCGCTCTTCGGCGCCATTGCGATCGCATGCGTTCTTCTGATCCCTGCCGACGCCATCGACAACAGGGCTGCGCGTGGCACCAAAGAGGATGATCCGGAGAGCCAGCCAAGCGGCTTCACGGTGCTGGCCAGGCACAAGGCGCTGCTCGTCCTCGCATTGGCATTGGCGGCCTTCCATCTCGGCAATGCCGCGATCCTTCCGCTGTATGGGTTGGCGGCGGTTGCCGACGGCTTTGCCAAGGGGCCGGATTTCGTGGCGACCACGATTGTGATCGCGCAGGCCGTCATGATCGTGACCTCGATCGTCGGCATGCGCGCGGCGGAAAACCGCAGCTATTGGCCGGTGCTGCTCGCGTCCTTCCTGGCACTGCCGCTGCGCGGCATCCTCGCGTTCTTCCTCACGGGCTGGTGGGGCGTAGTGCCCGTGCAAATTCTCGACGGCATCGGCGCCGGCCTGCAGAGTGTCGCGGTCCCGGGAATGGTCGCCCGCTCGCTGAACGGGACCGGCCGTATCAACCTCGGACAGGGCGCGGTGATCACCGTTCAAGGCATCGGCGCTTCGCTCAGCCCCGCGCTCGGCGGCTGGATCGCGCAATGGATCGGGTATGCGCCGACATTCGTCCTGCTCGGCGCACTCGGCCTGGTCTCGGTCGCGCTGTGGGTCGGCTTCGCCCCCGAGATGAAGAAATATTGATGCCCGCTGGCCCGCTCTGGTTCCGGCGGACCGGAATGACTAGATCGACATGACCACCCTTCCGCCGATGTCCCTCTGTGAAGAAATCCGTGGTCATTCTCGTCCTGCTGATTGTCGTTCCGCTTGCCTTTTCGACGGTCGCCTATTTGCTAGGAGACAGGCGCGTCGATTGGCAGACGGCCGACCGATCGAGCGCCGGCCTGCTGCCGAAAGCCTCCGAGCATCCGCCCGCCGTCGTCCGAGTTTATGCTGCGCGCACCGTGCGCTGGCGCGGGATTTTTGCGGTCCACACCTGGATCGTGGTCAAGGAACAGGATGCGCCGCGCTACAGCCGCTATGACTACACGGCGTGGGGGCAACCGATCCGGGTCGACGGCTTCGAGGCCGACGGCCGATGGTTCGGTGCCGTGCCGGAAGCAATCGTCAGCGTGGACGGCGCGAACGCCGAGCCGCTGATCCCGAAGATCCGGGCTGTCATCGAGAATTACAGGTTTCGCGACTATGGCGATTACAGCGCCTGGCCGGGCCCGAACTCGAACACGTTTGTTCAGGCGGCACTCGACGCCGTGCCGGAACTGCAAGCGGTGCTACCGCCGACGGCGATCGGCAAGGACTATCCTTACCGGGGCGAGTGGTACGGCGTCACCGCGTCGCGCACCGGTGTCTTCGCTACATTGGGCGGTTATCTCGGTCTGACGATCGGCTGGATCGAAGGGATCGAGCTGAACTTGTTCGGCGGAGTCCTTGGCATCGATATCCGTCGCCCTGCCCTGAAGTTCCCGGGCGTCGGCCGGCTCGGCCTGCCGCTTGCCCGGTCATAGCTGGCTGCCGGGCTGGTTGTCAGAAGAAGCTATTCACTCGCGGAGTATCTCGTTGCCTGTTCTCAGTCATATGACCAGCGCCGCCTTGGGGTTCATTGTCCTGCTTGCTTTCCTTGGTCCGCCGACAGATCGGGAGGCAAAGGCACAAAGCGCGACCGCTGCAGCCGTCGCCAAGCCCGTATCATTACCCGACATCGCAATCGGCTCACCGAAGGCGCCAGTAACGATCGTCGAATATGCCTCGATGAGCTGTCCGCATTGCGCAGCGTTCGGCGAGAATGTCTTTCCGATGCTGCGTTCGAAATATATCGACACCGGCAAGGTCCGGTTCGTGTTTCGCGAATTCCCGCTCGACATCAAGGCCGCAGCCGCCTCGATGTTGGTGCGCTGCATCGGCAAGGACGATGCCGAAAAGCACTTCGCCGTCATTGAGACAATGTTCAAGCAGCAGGCCCGCCTGATGGATCAAACAAAGGAAACGCTGTTTCTGGTCGGCAAGCTGAACGGGATGAGCGAGCAGGACGTCGAAACCTGCGAGACCGACCAAGCGCTGCTCGACAAGATCGCCGCCGACCAGCGCTACGCAATGGAGACGCTCAAGGTCGACGCCACGCCAACCTTCTTCGTCAATGGCGAACAATGGAAAGGCGCGATGTCCTACGAAGAGCTGGACGCGAAGCTCAAGACCCTGCTCAAGCGCTAGAACGCCCCGCTCTCGCACATGCGATTGTGCAGAGCGGCATGCATCGCCTCATCGTCACAACGCAGATGTGCCCCGCGCGCTGGTGGGCTTGCCGTTCGCCGCGGCCCGAGGATAGCTTCGCTGACCATAGGCGGGGCGATGGGCGCGACGCCCGCTTGAATCAAAATGAACAGGCGCCAAGGGGAAACGCCATGTTCGAGATTCTCGATCGCCGGAGGAGTCTGACCGGCAACCAGATCAAGATCCTTTCGGCTGCCATCATCGGCGACGCGCTGGAATTCTTCGATTACTTCCTGATCGGCTTCGTGCTCGCCTTCCTGATTGGGCCGTGGAAGCTCACCTTCGGACAGTCGGCGACGGTCCTGATGAGCTCCGGCATCGGCGCCATCATCGGAGCCTATGTCTGGGGCTGGCTCGCCGACCGGGTCGGCCGCCGGATCGTATTCATCGGCACCGTACTCAACTTCTCGATCGCCACGGGCCTTCTGTACTTTACCCCCGATAACGGCTGGATCTATCTCGCGGTGCTGCGCTTCTTCGTCGGCACCGGCGTCGGCGGGCTCTATTGCGTGGACCTGCCGCTGGTGCAGGAGTTCGTACCCTCGCACAAGCGCGGCTGGGTCGGCGGCCTCGTCACCTGCGTGATCCCGCTCGGCGTCGGGCTCGGCGCCGTCCTTGGGGCGTTCATGGGCTCCGACCAGTGGCGGCTGATGTTTGCGATCGGCGTGCTGCCGTCCCTGCTCGTGCTGCTGGTCCGGCTCTGGGTTCCCGAGAGCCCGCGCTGGCTGTGCCGCCAGGGCCGCTACGAGGAAGCGCGCAAGTCGCTCGCCTGGGCGCTACAAGTGGAGCCGTCCTCCCTCCCGCTGCCGACGGCGGCCGATGCCGGCCCGGTGATCAAGACGAGCTGGCTTGATCTCTTCAAATATCCGCGCAGCCTGATCGTCTCCTGGCTCGGCAATGCGGGCGCGCAGACCGGCGTTTACGGCATCACCCTGTGGGCGCCGGCGCTGTTCGTACTGCTTCTGAAGGTGACGCCGCAGGAAGCTGCCAAGATGATGATCCTGCTCAGTGTGTCGGGCTTCCTCGGCCGCATCTCTTTTTCCTTTCTCTCGGAGCTCCTGGGACGGCGGACCTCCGGCGGGCTGCTCGGTTTCGGCGCGGGCGCGCTGACGATCATCGCGGGCTATCATTACGACGCGACGCTGTTCGGCGTCTCCGCGTTCTGGCTGCTGTTGACCCTGGCATTCTTCTTCGCCGACGGCGGCTTTGCCATTGTCGGGCCTTATGCGGCGGAGGTCTGGCCCTCGCATCTGCGCACCACCGGCATGGGCTCGGCCTATGGCTTCGGCGGCATCGGCAAGATCATCGGTCCGGTCGGTCTTGCGCTGATCGTCGGCTCCAGCAACTACCTGAAGCCTGATGTGCCGCTGACGCAAATCCCGACCGCCTTCGTCTATCTCGGATGCTGGTTCCTGATGGCGGGCGCCGTCTATTACTTCCTTGGCATCGAGACCAGGGGCAAATCGATCGAACAGATCGATCGCGAGCTGACGGGCGAAGCCGACGTAGCGGCGACCGCGTCGGTTCGGCAAGCCTGAGGAGCTTTGAACGATGATCGCGACATCTGCCGAACTTGCGGGCGATCCGGCCGTGATCGCCCGCGCGAAAGCGGTCCAGCCGCTGGTCGCAGCGGCCGCAAACGAAATCGAGCAAACGCGCCGGTTGCCGCCGGCGCTGCTCGACCAGCTCCATGACCACAGGCTGTTTCGCCTGTTGCTGCCGCGGTCGTCGCAGGGGATCGAGACCGATCCCCTCACCTTCTTCCATGTCATGGAGACCATCGCGCAGGCCGACGCCTCGACGGCGTGGTGTCTGAGCCAGGCCGGCGGTTGCGCGATGGCGGCTGCCTATCTCGATTTGCCGGTCGCGCATGCGGTGTTCGGCGATCCCCGCGCGGTGCTGGCCTGGGGTCCCGGCCCAAGGGTGAAGGCAGTCGAATGCGCAGGTGGCTACCGCGTCACCGGCGTCTGGTCGTTCGCTTCCGGCGGGCGACACGCCACCTGGCTCGGCGCGCATTGCCCGGTCTATGCGGCTGACGGCTCGCCGAAACGCGACGCCACTGGCGCGCAGATCGAGCGCACCATGCTGGTGCGGACCGAGGACGTCGAATGGACCGACATCTGGAACACGGTCGGCCTGCGCGGCACCGCCAGCGACCAGTTCACGCTGAACGACTTCTTCGTCCGCGCGGACCATTCGATCACCCGCGAGTTCGAGCGCGAGCGCCGCGAGGCCGGCCCGCTCTACCGAATGGGGTCAGGCACCTGCTACCAGGTCGGCTTTGCCGGCGTCGCTTGCGGCATCGCCCGCGGTGCGCTCGACAATTTCGTCGACGTGGCACGCAACAAGGTGCCGCGCGGCGCCAAGAGCCCGCTGCGCGACAATGCGGTGGTGCAGTCCGGCCTGGCCCTGGCCGAAGTCCATCTGCGTTCCGCGCGCGGCTTCGTGCTGCAATCGATGGCCGACATCTGGAAGGACCTCGTCGCCGGCAACGACATCACTGTCGAGCAGCGGATCACCATCCGCATGGCCGCCACCCACGCCATCCACAAGGCGTGCGAGGCCGTCGACTTCGCCTACAATGCCGCGGGAGCAACCGCGATCTTCGACGGCCATCCGCTCGAGCGCCGCTTCCGCGACATCCACACCGTGACCCAGCAACTGCAGGGCCGACTCAGCCATTTCGAAACCGTCGGCGCCTGGATGATGGGCGCAGATTGCGACCTCACCTTCGTTTAGTTTCCAAGGAGAACACCATGCCGCTCGGCCGACTGCAGCATTACACGATCGAACCGCAGGACCTCGAAAAGACCAAGAACTTCTATTGCGACGTGCTGGGTCTTGAGAATGGCGAGCGGCCGCCGCTCGATTTCCCCGGCTACTGGCTTTATTCCGGCGGCGTCGCCACCGTGCATCTGATGGGCACCCGCAAGCCGCGCGAGGGCATCGTGGTCCGCGGCACCGAGAAGACATACGAAGACACCGGCCGGCTCGACCACATCGCCTTTGCCGCGACCGACATCGATGGCGTGCGCAGGCGCCTTCGGGAACACAACATCCAGTTCCGCGAAAGCATCGTGCCACGCACCGGCGACACCCAGTTCTTCTTCTACGACCCGGACGGGGTCGCTGTGGAACTCAACTTCGCCAAGGCTTAGAAAAAAAGGCTTCCCGGCGATAAGTTCCGTGCGCGATTCGTCGGCCAGCCCGAGCTGGCCGATGCCATTTTGTAACGCCGCGCCAACGGGTTCCCGACAAGACCTTCAATCAGCCATAAGTCAGGCGTGAATCAGTCGAGGTTTCTTCAACTTTGCATGACGTTTGGAGAGGCCGCGCCGCTGCGGCAGAATAGCCGGGTGCCGCGCCTTCAACCTACCCCAGGGCATGGTTACCCGGCTATTCGTGGCGGCGGTCGAAGTGCCCTCCCACTTAGTCCAGCCCCCGCTCGTGGCTTAGGCGGACCATTTCGTTGATGAAGATCTGCTTCTGCTTGTCGTCGAGGCTCGCATAAAGCGGCTCGGCGGCATCGGCGACGTTGCGCTGGTCGACGGCGCGGTCGTTGAGGAACTGGGCCTCATTGCGCATCTGCTCCACGATATCGTCCGGCGGGTCGCGCTTGGCGCGGGCAATGCGCAGATTCACGCGATCGGCGCCGTTATGACCGAGATAGTGCATCGCACTATTGAAGCCCGCCCAATACTTCTCCTGCTCGGGTGTGAGGTTCAGCTCCTTCTTGATCCGCTCGATGTTGGCGTCGCTGGTGGCGACGATTTGTTCGGCGGTGAGCTGCGGCACGCCCGCCTGGGTCAGCATCTGCGGCTGCTTGGCGGCTTTGTCCTTGGCGGCCTTCGCGGCCTTGCTGTTCTTGGCTGGAGCGCCTTGCCTGTCCGCTGGCGCCGGGTTGCTGTTGGGGTTGGTGCCGGTGAGCACGCCGGTCACCCCCGTGACCACGCCAACCACACCTCCAATTGCGCCGCCCAAGACGCCACCGACCGGCCCGGCAGCCTTGTTGCCTTCACGAGCCCCCTGCTGGACGCCCTGGATCAAGCCCTGCGCCTCCGCGCGCGGGGAGGCATTGAAGGACAGGATGGCAGCCGCCGCCAGCGCGGCGCAGAGCCTCAAGCGCGCACGCTGCTTCGATACCAAGCTTGGCATTATCGGAGTCTCCATGATCGATCGTGATCGCGGCTGAAGCGCCGCCGATCCCCGGACTTTATCGTTCTCCCCGCAAGCAGGTCTACCTGTCGCGTCCCTTCACTCGCGTGCGCCGCAAAAAACGCCCTGCGGCAGGCATAGCGCAAAGATTAACAGATCCGATTGCCTGCCATTTGCACACAACGTTAGTTCTACGAAAGCATTCACCTGATTTCTCGACAGGCGCCGACAATTCTGCTCTGATCTCCAACGAGGAAATCGCCCCGCCGCCTCGAATGCGGCGAGCCAAAAAAACAAAAACGAGATTTCGCAAGTCTTTGACCGTCGGCTCACCAGGGAGGGAACGCCATGTCACGGAAGAAGCTGTCTCGACGAGAATTTGTTGCGGCTACAGCGCTGTCATCGGCAGCGCTGGTTACGGCTCCTTACATCCGCGGCGCCTATGCCGCGGGCACGCTCTCGATTGGTTTCTGGGATCACTGGGTGCCCGGAGCCAACAAGGCTTCGACCGAGCTCGTCAATGAATGGGCGGCGAAAGAAAAGGTCGAAGTGACGATCGATTACATCCCGAGCCAAGGCAATAAGAACCTGCTGACGATCGCCGCCGAAGCCCAGGCGAAGTCCGGTCATGACATTCTGCAGATGCCCACCTGGTGGCCCCATGCGCACGCCGAACTGCTCGAGCCCGTCAACGACATCATGGACCAGCTCGTCAAGCAGAACGGCAAGGTCAACGGAACGGTCAATTATCTGGGGCAAGCCAACGGCAAGTGGCTCGGCGTTCCCGCCAGCGTCGGCAGCCAGATCAAGGGCCCCTGCTCGCGCATCGATCTGATGAAGAAACATGCCGGCATCGATGTGCAGGAAATGTATCCGGCAGGTTCGCCGCCCAAAGATGAGAACTGGACATTGGACACGTTCCTGAAGGCGGCCGAAGCCTGCCACAAGGCCGGCGTTCCCTTCGGCATTGGCCTCGGCGAGACCAGCGACAATGTCGACACCGCGGGCGCGATCTTCCAGTCCTACGGCGCCGAGCTCGTCGATGCCAAGGGCAACCTGACCGTGAAGACCGATGCGGTGCGGCAGTCGCTCGAATTCTACAAGAAGCTGATCGCGTTCCTGCCGCCGGATGTGTCGGCATGGGACGACGCTTCCAACAACAAGTGGCTGGTCTCGGGCAAGGGGGCGATGATCATGAATCCGCCCAGCGCCTGGGCCGTCGCCAAACGCGACGCGCCGCAGATCGCCGAACAGTGCTGGACGCACGGCTTCCCGGCCGGACCGAAAGGCCGCTTTGCGCCCTATCTGCCTTTCTTCTGGAACATCTGGGCGTTCTCGAAGAACAAGGCAGCCGCCAAGAGCCTCCTGGTCCACCTGTCGCAGCCGGCATCGGTCGAGAAGATGGTGGTGGCGAGCGGCGGCTATGACCTGCCCGCCTATGAGAATCTGACCAAGCTGAAGGTGTGGGAGGAGGAAGGCCCCCCGAAGGGCACTCTCTTCAGCTATCCGGACCCCTACCATAGGCAAACGCTGTCGATCGCGGCCTCGCCGGCGCCGCCCAAGGTCGCGCAGCAAATCTATGCGCAGGCAACCCTAACCAAGATGTGCCTGCGTTTTGCCCAGGGCGAAGCGATGGAAAAGACGCTCGCCTGGGCCGAAGGCGAGTGTGAAGGCTTCATGCGGAGCTGAGAGCGAACGTGTCCTCGCGGTGGCCGTAACCGGCCGCCGCGGCGCGGACCGTCACCGCTGTTGGCGGCATCAGGTCCGACGTTCCGGATTCTCCGTTGGAATAACTCTCGCGAGGAAGATCGATCATGGCCGATGTCGCCCTTCACCCGAACCGTGTCCAGGCAACAAAAGCCACACGGAGGCGCAACGGTTTACACAATGCGCTGAGGCGCAAGTCGACGGTCGCGTTCCTGATGACGCTGCCGCTGATCCTCCTCGTCGCGGCGTTCGTCATCTATCCCGCGCTCTACTCCCTGCATCTGGCGACGCTGAACAAGTCGATGACGAAATTCATCGGCCTCGGCAATTTCGAGTTCCTGTTCAAGCGCGACACGTTCTGGCTGGTCGTGAAGCAGTCCTGCATCTTCGCGATTTCGGCCGTGATCTTCAAAGCGTTGATCGGCTTCATCGTCGCGCATTTCGTGCACAACGTTCCCGCCAACAAGCAGCGCAGATGGCGCGGCATGTTGCTGGTGCCGTGGGTGATCCCACCGGCGATGAGCACGCTCGCCTGGCTGTGGCTGTTTGATCCCTCCTATAGCGCCTTCAATTATACACTGTCCTTCTTCGGCATCGGGCCGATCCCATGGACCGGCGATGCGAATTGGGCACGTTTCTCCGTCATCCTCGTCAACGTCTGGTATGGCGCGCCCTTCTTCATGATCATGTATCTGGCGGCGCTGAAATCGGTGCCCGAGCAGCTCTATGAGGCGGCCG
This sequence comes from Bradyrhizobium sp. Ses1, assembly GCF_059512365.1. Lineage (NCBI taxonomy): Bacteria > Pseudomonadati > Pseudomonadota > Alphaproteobacteria > Hyphomicrobiales > Nitrobacteraceae > Bradyrhizobium > Bradyrhizobium sp. Ses1. The sequence continues at coordinate 62,662 of NZ_JCAMOQ010000032.1, read as the reverse complement.
CGATCGATGGCGCCAATTGGTGGCAGCGCATCTGGTACGTGACGCTTCCGATGATGCGCAACATCATCGCGATCACGACGCTGTTCTCGCTGATCGTCACCTTCGCCAATTTCGATATCGTCCGCATCCTCACCGCCGGCGGCCCGCTCGACCACACCCACATCTTCGCGACCTGGGCGTTCCGGGTCGGCATCGAGGGCAGCGACATTCCGCTTGGCGCCAGCGTCTCGCTGTTCATGGTGCCGATCCTCGCGGTGGCGGCGATCTTCATCCTGCGCGATATCTCCAAGCGGGGGAACGAAGCCTGATGAGCACAATCACGATCGACAAGGCCGGACCGACCCGTAAGGTCAAGAAATACGGCAGCATCAGCCGCGACCGCGCCTGGGCGCTGCGCTGGTCGTACTTCTTCCTGGTGCTGTTCGCGATCTTCTCGCTGACACCGCCGCTCTATATGCTCATCACTTCGCTGAAGAGCAGCGCCGAGATCTCGGCGGCGACCAATCCATGGTGGGTATATCATCCGACGCTTGAGAACTATATCGGGCTGCTGACATCGAACCAGTTCCTGCGCTTCTTCTGGAATTCGGCCTGGGTCTCGATCATCGTCGTCACCATCACCATGCTGATCAGCGTGCCCGCGGCGTTCGCGCTGGCACGGATGAAGTTCTGGGGTTCGGCAACGCTCGCGACCGGCGTGTTCCTGACCTACCTTATTCCGGACACGCTGCTCTTCATCCCGCTGTTCAAGATGTTCGTCCTGATCGGCGACTGGACCGGCATCCAGCTCATCAACCGCTGGTACGTGCTGCTCTTCATCTATCCGACGCTGACGGTGCCGTTCTGCACCTGGATCATGATCGGCTACTTCGCCTCGATCCCGAAGGAGCTCGATGAGGCCGCGATCATCGACGGCGCGTCCTGGTTCCAGACGCTGACGCGGATCTTCATTCCGGTCGCGCTACCCGGCCTGATCGCGGCGACGATCTTCGCCTTCACGGTCTCCTGGGCCCAGTTCCTCTATCCCCTGGTGTTCACGACCTCGACCGACCAGCTCGTGCTCCCGGTCGGCATCATCACCACCCTGATCAAGGGCGACGTGTTCAACTGGGGACAGATCATGACCGGGGCGCTGCTCGGCGCCGCGCCGCCGCTGATCATCTACGCCTTCCTGATGGACTATTACATTGCCGGCCTGACCGCCGGCGCGACAAAGGGTTGAACTCATGGCCGAAGTTTCGCTGCGGAAAGTCGTGAAGCGCTATGACGAAGTCGAAGCGGTGCGCGGCATCGATCTCGACATCGCCGACCATGAGTTCGTGGTGCTGGTCGGTCCATCCGGCTGCGGCAAGTCGACCACGCTGCGGATGATCGCGGGGCTGGAAGACATCTCGGACGGCGATATCACAATCGGCGGCGACATCGTCAACGACGTGCCGCCGAAGGACCGCGACATCGCGATGGTGTTCCAGAACTACGCGCTCTATCCGCATATGACGGTGGCCGAGAACATGTCGTTCGGGCTGCGGCTGAAGCACTATCCCAAAGCCGAGATCAAGAGCCGGGTCGCGGAAGCGGCCCGCATGCTCGACATCACCGACCTGATCGACCGCAAGCCGAAGCAGCTCTCCGGCGGTCAGCGTCAGCGCGTCGCCATGGGTCGCGCCATCGTGCGTAATCCCAAGGTGTTCCTGTTCGACGAACCCTTGTCCAACCTCGACGCCAAATTGCGCGTGCAGATGCGGATCGAGATCAAGAAGGTGCACCAGAAGGTCCGCACCACCACGGTGTACGTGACCCACGACCAGGTCGAGGCCATGACGCTCGCCGACCGGGTGGTGGTGATGAACCACGGCCGCATCGAGCAGATCGGCACGCCGAATGAGCTCTACCACAAGCCGGCGACCCGCTTCGTCGCCAGCTTCATCGGCTCGCCCGCGATGAACTTCATGCCCTGCCGGCTCGAGGATGTCGACGGCCGGCTGCATCTGCGCCTGACCGACCGCCTCGCCTTTCCGGTGCCGCCGGCACGTTCCGCCCGCTACCAGGCGGTGCCGCGCACCGAGAGGCTCCTGCTCGGAATCAGGCCGGAACACATCGCCGAGGCCCGACCGCATCTGCACCCGGGAGTCGAGCCGTTCGAGGCCGTGCTCGACGTCACCGAGCCGATGGGCATGGAGACTCTGGTCTATTTCACCCTCGAGGACACCCCGATCTGCGGCCGGGTCAATCCCAACGCCGGCGCGCAGGATGGTGCCCCGCTCCGTTTGGCTGTGGACCTCAACAACATGCATTTGCTAAACGAGGTGACCGGCGTCGTCCTTTGACGACGCAATTCACGTACTAGCCAAGGGCAGGAAATGGCCACCAACAAGAAGAAGATTTTTGTCACTCAGACACTCTCATCGGGAGCACGGGCTCTCCTCAACGAACGGGACGACGTCGAACTCGTCGAATTTCCCAACCTGATCTCCGCCAGGGATTTCGCGGCCTTGCTGAAGCAGCATGCGCCGGTCCATGGTGTCGCACTTGGCCCCACCCCATTCGGCGAGCCGGAGCTCGAGGCGTCCGGAGACATGCAGGTGGTGACGCGGATCGGCGTCGGTTACGACGCAGTCGACGTCCCTGCGCTCTCGCGCCGCAAGGTACCGCTGATGGTGGCAGGCACGGCGAACTCGCCGTCAGTGGCCGAACAGGCCCTGTTCATGATGCTGACGCTGGCCAAGCGCGCACAGGAAATGCATGCCGTGGTCAAGGACGGCACTTGGGCGAACCGGCTCGGCGTGCTGCCCTTCGATCTCTATGGCAAGACCGTATTGATCGTCGGCTTTGGCCGCATCGGCACCCGCACCGCCAAACGGTGCCTGGCGATGGAAATGCAGGTGCTGGTTTACGATCCCTACAAGCCGGCCAGCGAAATCGCGGCCGCCGGCTGCGAGGCGGTGCCGGATCTCGACGCGGCACTGCCGCGTGTTGATTTCGTCACCATCCATTGCCCGAAGACGCCGGAAACGATCGGCATGTTCAACGCGGCGCGCTTCAGACTCATGAAGCCGACCGCCTATCTCATCAACACCGCCCGCGGCGGCATCGTCGATGAGAAGGCACTGCACGATGCGCTGGTATCGGGCAGGCTTGCCGGCGCCGGCCTTGACGTGTTCGAGCAGGAGCCGCCGCCGGTCGGCCAGCCCCTCCACAGCCTGCCGAACGTGATCATGGCCCCACACGTTGCCGGGGTCACGGTCGAAGCCGTCGACCGGATGAGCAAGCAGACCGCACGCAACATCCTGAGCGTCCTTGACGGCGCGCCGTTGCGGCAGAACGTCATCAACCAGGACGTGCTAAACTAATCCGATAAAACCGTCTATCTTCGGGCGGGCCGACAAGGATCGGCCCGTCATCAGCGCATGACCTGTGGATACCACTTCTTCCGAAAGGTCATTGCTCCAGCAAGAGGATAGAGACGAATGCGCGCCCGAAGATGCGCCGTTCGCTCTAGGTGTGGAATATGGCTTTCAAGGAATTCGGCAATTACGACGCGGTGGGCCTCGCCGAGCTGGTCCGCAACAAGCAGGTCAGCCCGCGCGAACTGCTCGACGAAGCGATCGCCCGCACGGCCAAGGTTGACCCGCAGATCAATGCCGTCGTCGTCAAGCACTACAATTATGCCGAGCAGCAGATCGACAAAGGGCTGCCGGACGGACCCTTCACGGGGGTGCCGTTCCTTCTGAAAGACCTCGACCTCCTGCAGGGAACGCGCACGACCTCCGGCGCCAGCGTTAACAGGGATTTCGTCGCGGACCACAGCAGCACCCTCACCCAGCGCTTCATCGACACCGGCGTGACCATCTTCGGCAAGACCGCGAGCCCCGAATTCGGGCTGATGCCGACCACGGAGACGCGTCTGTTCGGGCCGACCTGCAATCCCTGGAATCTCGCGCATTCTTCCGGCGGTTCCTCAGGTGGCGCCGCCGCCGTTGTCGCAGCACGCATCCTGCCCGTGGCACATGCCAGCGATGGCGGCGGCTCGATCCGCATCCCCGCTTCTGCCTGCGGGGTGTTCGGCATGAAGCCGAGTCGGGCCCGCAATCCGGTCGGTCCCGATCGTGGCGAGGGCTGGGGCGGCTTTTCGACCGCGCATGTCGTCAGCATCAGTGTGCGCGACAGCGCCGTGATGATGGACGCGATCCACGGTCCGGAGCCGTGGAGCCTCTATGTCGCGCCGCCCCCGGCGCGGCCGTTCTCGCAGGAAGTCAGCCGCGATCCCGGCCAGCTTCGCATCTCCTTCACGGACAAATCGCCCAATGGGGAGGCGATCGACCCCGAGGTCGCCGCAGCCGTCCGCGACACCGCAAAACTGCTCGCCGGCCTCGGCCATCATGTCGAGGAGCGCGCCCCCACACTTCCAGCGGATCCCTCCACGGTGATGACGACGATTGTCAGCGGCAACACCGCGGTCGCCGTGCGAGCGATCGAGCAGCGCATCGGCCGCACCGTGACGGGCGACGACCTGGAAGTCCTGTCGCTGGCAAGCGCCCACAACGGACAAAATATCACGTCGGCGGACTACATCGCCGCGCAGCTCGCGGCGTTCCAGATCTCGCGCAGCCTCGCGATCTTCTTCGAGGGCTGCGACGTGTTCCTCAGTCCGACGCTGTGCACGCCGCCGATCCGGCTCGGCGAGATCAACACCATGTCGGAAGACCTGGCACAGATCGGGCCGATCCTGCGGCGCTACATGCCGGGTACCTCGATGTTCAACATGTCCGGCCAGCCTGCGATGTCGGTGCCGCTGGCCTGGAGCAAGGACGGTCTGCCGTTCGGCATGATGTTCGCCGCCAGGCTCGGCGACGAGGCAACGCTGTTCCGCCTGGCCGGCCAGCTCGAGCAGGTACGGCCCTGGAAGGACAAGCGTCCGCCGGTATGTGCGTAAGGGGAAAACTGCAGCAGGGCCAAAACTCAGCCTCATTCCGGGGTTGAGTAGATGGGAAGTGTCGGCAACCATCTTTGCCGACCAACCCCTAAGGAAAGAGATTTTGAGCCAGAGCGATCCTACCGATAATGCGCTTGCCGCCATCGCCAGCATTTTGGACGAGCAGCACGCGCCCGCGCCGATCGAGAAGCCGCAGGCCGAGCCGGGGGCGGTCGAAGAGCAGCCCGCGAGCCCGCTGCCGCAGGAGGCCCATGGCTATTCGAAAGTCGGGCCCGGCCCGATGGCCGCCCTCCGCTTCAAGTGGACGGTTCGCGAGCAGGATGGCCAGTACTATGTCGACGAGACCATCGGCGAGAATTCGAAGCCCCTGGTCAGCGGCCCGATGGATCGGGAGGCCGCGATCAGGTTCGTGGATGACCGCGAGGCCGACGCACGTCACCGCTTCGAGGTCTTGAAGCAGGAAATGGCCAGCCGCGCCGCCGTCGCCAGCCTGGTCCGGGAGGAAGGCGGCGAGATCTAGCTTCCGCATCGAGATCATGATCCGATTAGACGAAATCGGATCATGATCTCGTCTCCTTGTTTGAGCATGATCTCCGCGCAAACGCTTCGCGTTTGTCGCGAGCGAAAACCGGTCTCCACTTTTTCGGATCATGCTCTACGCCGGTCTTGGCGGCCCCAGGAAATCCTTCTTGACGAGATCGACGCCGGCGTGACGCAGGATGTCGTAGGCGGTCGTGACGTGAAAGAAGAACTGCGGCACGCTGAAGCCGAGCAGCAGCGACCGCCCGGTGAACGCGCGCTGCGCGCCGCTCTTGAAGGTGAACACTACCTCCTTGTCACCGGCCTCGTCGATCGCAGCACGCGGCAGGCTTTGGACGAAATCGATCGTGGCTGCGATCCTGAGCTTGAGCTCATCAAGATCAGGCTCGATGTCGCCGAAGCTGAGCGGCTCGTGCCCGGCCAGCAGCGCACAACAGGCGATCGCATGGCGATTGGCCTCGCCCACCTGCTGCTTGAGACTGTACATGTTCGGATAGAGCCGCATGCCGAGCAGCACGGCAGGATCGATGTTTCGCGCCCTTGCGTAGGCGGACGCGTGATCGAGCAGCCCGGAAAGATTGCGAAGATATGGCATGAACACGCCGACCGATGCTTCGTAAACTGAGATTGTCACGATTTGACTTCCTTTGACTGGCTCGACACGCTCATTCCATCTAAAGCCGTGGCAACAGATTATCGTCGAGGCAATCGATGGAGGAAACTTTGATGATGCGCGCATTCGTCGGCCTTGCGGCTGCCACGTTGATGATAGCTTCCGCGCGTGCTCAGCCAGCGGCGTCGCCTTCGCGGCTCGACGACATCATCCAGCGCGGGACGTTGCGTGTGGGCATGACCGGCGACTATGCGCCGTTTAGTTTTGTTGACCGGACGACGCCCGGCTTCAGGGGATTCGAGGTCGACATGGCGGAAGCGCTCGGCAAGGCGCTCGGCGTCAGGGTCGAATATGTCAAAACGGCCTGGCCGCAGATGACGAAGGATTTGGAAGCCGACCGCTTCGACATTGCGATGAGCGGCATCTCGATCACGCTGGAGCGCCAGAAGAAAGGCTTCTTCTCGATCCCGATCATGCGCGAAGGCAAGACGCCGATCACCCGCTGCACCGATATCAACAAATACCAGACGCTTGCCGAAATCGACCATGCCGGCACGCGCGTCATCGTCAATCCCGGCGGCACCAACGAGCGCTTTGCGCGGGCGCATGTGAAGAACGCCGAGATCAAGGTCTTCGATGACAATACCAGGATCTTCGACGAGATTGCCAAGGGCGATGCCGACCTGATGATGACGGATGCGTCCGAGACGCGCTACCAGCAGAAACTCCACCCCGGCGTGCTCTGCGCGGTGCATCCCGATCACCCGTTCGACTTTGCGGAAAAGGCCTACTGGCTGCAGCGCGACGTCGCGCTGAAGTTGTTCGTGGATCAATGGCTGGACATCGCAATGAAGGACGGTACCTTCAAGCGCGTTTATGCTGCCTGGTTTGAATGATCCGACCGGACTGCAAGTTTGACCACGAGGCGAGCCCTAACTAGACTGTCGGTCAGCCGTTTGAACCAAAGCTGGTGGTACACGACTTACGTTTTGATTACGTATTGAAAGTGATCTAGGTCACGTTGCATCAAGTTACTGATGTGTAGCTTCACTGACCGGGGATTCCTGTTCTGGAGGTCATCATGAAGAAGCTTCTGGCTATTGCTGCGCTTTTGCTTGCCAGCACCGCAGCGCAGGCCCAGTACACCTTCGAATATGGCGGCCGCACCATCCGCATCGATCCCGATCGCGGCACCGTCTCGATCCCCGGCGTCTACGACAATACCGGCCGCAAATCCAAGCGCGCCAAGGGTGAGGAAGGCACTCGCAAGCAGAAATCGCAGCAGCAGGAGGCGAAGACCGATTCGCAATCCGCGCCGGCTGCGGCGGCTCCCGCTCCGTCCGGACAAGCAGCAGCACCGGCGGCCGCACCGCCCGTCCCTGCTGCGCCGCCGGCGGCAGCTTCCACCGCACCCTCGACCACGACAATAGCCGTTGCGCCGAGCGGTAGCGCGACCGCGCCTCAGCCCTCACCGCCCAGCGCGCCAGCACCGCAGACCCAGCAGACCGCAGTGCCCGCTCCGGCCCCGGCTCCGACGGTCGCCACAGCCACTCAAGCGCCGGTCGCGAAGCCCGTGACACCAGCGGCGGCAGCGCAAGCCAATTCGCCGATCGGCATGTGGCTGACGGAGGAAAAGGAGGGCAAGATCCGCATCGAGCAGTGCGGCGCCAACCTCTGCGGCTATGCTGTCGACGAGACCTCGAACCAGAATGGCGAGCAGGTCCTGATCAACATGAAACCTGCCAAGGACAAATGGAGCGGCCGCATCCTCGATCCGAACACCGGCAGCACCTATGACTCGACGATCGCGCTCAAGGGCTCCGACACCCTGCGCGTGCAAGGCTGCGCCTTCGGCGGCATGTTCTGCGGCGGCCAGACCTGGACGCGGGTGAACTGATCTAGCCTTACGAATGCTGCGTAGCCCGGATGGGGGAAGTGTCCGTCTGGCACGAGCGGTCCCGAGTGACGCTGGCGCTTCACCCGGGCTACGGAACTCTCGCGTCCTTGGGAAAACTACCCGACCTTCACATTGTATTGCTCGTCGGTGACGTGCTCCATCCAGTTCGAATAGACGCCATCGAGCGCTTCCTGCATCGCGATATGGGTCATGGCATTGGTTGGCGACGCGCCATGCCAATGCTTCTCGTTCGGCGGAATCCAGACTACGTCGCCCGGCCTGATCTCCCTGATTGGACCGCCCTCGGCCTGGACCCGGCCGATGCCGGAGATCACGTAGAGCGTCTGGCCGAGCGGATGAGTGTGCCAGGCCGTGCGCGCGCCCGGCTCGAAGGAGACGCGCGACGAGTTCAGCCGCGCCGGCGCGGGCGCCATGATGACGGGATCCTGCAGCACCGTGCCGGTGAAATATTCGGCCGGCCCGCGACGGGTCGGCCGCGTGCCAGCGATATGGATTTCCATGGGCTTACCTCGCTTTTCTGAAGTTATTTCTTGCTCGCGGCGTAGCGCGCCTTGGTTTCGGCATTCATCGGATAGAGGCCCGGCAGTTGCACGCCATTGTTCACCTCATTGACGATCCAGGCTTCCATCCGTTCCTGCTCCGGTCCCTCGGCCAGCACCTGGTCGAGGAAGGCCTGCGGGATCAGCACCGCGCCATCCTGGTCGGCGACCACGACATCGTTCGGGAACACCGCCACGCCGCCGCAGCCGATTGGCTCGCCCCAGCCGACGAAGGTCAGTCCGGCGACGGATGGCGGCGCGGCAAAACCGTTGCACCACACCGGCAGTCCCGTGCCGAGCACGCCTTCGAGGTCGCGCACCACGCCGTCGGTGATCAGCGCGGTGACGCCACGCTTCACCATCCGCGCGCAGAGAATGTCGCCGAAGATTCCGGCGTCGCTGACGCCCATCGCGTCGACCACGGCGATGCAGCCTTCCGGCATTGCCTCGATCGCGGTGCGGGTCGAGATCGGTGACGACCAGGATTCCGGCGTCGCCAGATCCTCGCGCGCCGGCACGAAGCGCAGCGTGAAGGCCGACCCGACCAGCCGTTTCTGGCCCGGCTTGAGCGGCTTGGTGCCGCGCATCCAGACGTTACGCAGCCCCTTCTTGAGCAGGACCGTGGTGATGGTGGCGGTGGACACGTGCGACAGCGTCGCGATCGCTTCTGCAGTGAGGGACATCTTGAAAGATCGGCTCCGGTGGGAATGAATTGGCGCGCGCATCTTGCGAGCCGCGGCCTTCGCGTCAAGGGCGAGAATGCGATCATCGATTACGCTATCTTATCGCCGGCCCTCGGTTTAATTTATTGAAGTTGCTTGGTGATTTTTCGCTAGCCGAATTCCACTGCGCAGCAAAACACGCTAGCTTGATGCTCGATGAGCAATGATGCCATGGCCGCGCGCGAAGCCCCACCCCGTCTTCTCCCGAGTGGCGACAGCGCCATCACGGTGGAATTCAGCCGCGATATCGATGACGCCGCCAATCGGCGGGTGCTGGCGCTCGACCGTACCCTTGCCGCGGCGCCGATCGCCGGCGTGACCGAGACCGTTCCGACCTATCGTTCGCTGCTCGTGCACTATGATCCCGTGCAGATCGACTTCGAAGCGCTCGGGGAACAACTGCTCACGCTGGCACGGCGCCCCGATCCGGCCGCCGCAAGAACCCGGCGTTGGCGCATCCCGGTGGCCTATGGCGGCGAACATGGCATCGACCTCGAGGACGTCGCCAAGACCCTCGACACCACGCCTGACGAGATCGTCAGGCGCCATGTCGGCGGCGACTACCGCGTCGCCATGATCGGCTTCACTCCCGGCTGGTCCTATCTCAGCGGCCTGGACAAGTTCCTGCACATGCCGCGTCGCCAGAATCCGCGTGTGCTGACGCCGGCCGGCACGATTTCGATCGGCGGCGTGCAGACCGGAATCCAGTGCATCGCCGGACCCAGCGGCTGGCACCTGCTCGGCCGCACCGCCGTCCGCACCTATCAGCTTCACCGCGATCCGATCTTCCTGCTCGAGCCGGGCGACACCGTCAGCTTCACGGCGGTCGATGCCAAGACCTTCGCCGAGCAGGACCGCGCCGCGGAAGCCGGCGAGTTCGTCGCCGAACTGGTCGCCGCATGAGCAAGCTCATCGTCTCCTCGATCGGTCCGGCGAGTTCCGTGCAGGATGGCGGCCGTCCCGGCTCGCAGCGCTATGGGCTGACGCCGAGCGGTGCAATGGATCGCCTCGCCCTCGCCGCCGCGAATACGCTGGTCGGCAATGAGCCCTTCGCTGCTGCAGTGGAGATCGGACCGTTCGGTGCGAGCTTCACCGCACGTTGCGGCGCGGTACGTATTGCGCTTGCGGGCGCCTCGCGTAGCGCCGACGTCGCGGGACGAGCCGTGGCGTTCGATACCTCGGCGACCCTCGCCGAAGGCGAGACGCTGATGCTCGGTTTTGCCAAGCGCGGCGCGTTCAGCTACCTCGCGATCGAGGGCGGAATTACGGGAGAGCCGATGTTCGGCAGCCTCGCCGTGAACGCGCGCGCAGGCCTCGGCAGCCCCTATCCGCGCCCGCTCCAGAGCGGCGACGAGCTCCAGGTGCAAACTGCCAGCGGTGCGGCCGAGCGGCGGATCGCGTTGCCCGAACGGCCGGACGCACCGATCCGCATCCTGTTCGGTCCGCAGGACGACGAATTCTCCGAGGACAACAAAAAGCTGTTCCTCGACAGCGAATGGAAGATTTCCGCGACCAGCGACCGCATGGGCTACCGGCTCGAAGGTCCGGTGATCAAGCATCTGCACGGCCACAACATCGTCTCCGATGGCACCGTGAACGGCAGCATCCAGGTGCCCGGCAACGGCCAGCCGATCGTGCTGATGCCGGACCGCGGCACCAGCGGCGGCTATCCCAAGATCGCCACCGTCATCTCCGCGGATTTAGGTCGCTTCGCCCAGATTTCCGCCGGACACGCGTTCCGCTTCAAGACAGTCACTATGGCCGAGGCGCAGGCCGAAGCTCGAAAATTCGCCGAATTGCTCGCTACCCTGCCGGATCGGCTGCGCCCGCTCGAAGGCCTTGATCTCAACCTCGAAGCACTGAGCGCGGCCAACGTCGCGGGCCACGCCGTCAACGCGGTCGATGCCGCGACATGGCAGGTCGCGGAATCAGCGACTAGCTAACCAAAAGCCAACCGACGCAAAGCGGGACCAGCACCATGACTGCTACCATCGACCTCAACTGCGATCTCGGCGAAAGCTTCGGCCCATGGGAGATGGGTAACGACGCCGCGATGATCGAGCTTGCGACCTCCGTCAACATCGCATGTGGCTACCATGCCGGCGACGCCGACATCATGCGCCGCACCGTGGATCTGGCGAAGGCGCGCGGGGTGAGCATCGGCGCGCATCCCGGCTACCGCGACCTGCACGGCTTCGGCCGCCGTCCGGTTCCCGGCCTCAAGTCATCGGAGATCGAGAACCTCGTCGCCTACCAGATCGGCGCGCTGCAGGCGATCGCGACCGCGGCCGGCCACAAGGTGACCCATGTGAAGGCACATGGCGCGCTCTCCAACGTCGCCTGCGAGGACGACATGACGGCGAAGGCGATCGCGAGCGCGATCAAGGCGGTCGATCCGAGCCTGATCTTCGTCGTGCTCGCCAACTCGAAACTGGTGCGCGCCGGCGAGGAAGCCAACCTCCGCATGGCGCATGAAGTGTTCGCCGATCGCGCCTATGAGGACGACGGCAATCTGGTCTCACGCAAGAAGCCAGGCGCGGTGCTGCACGATCCCAAGGCGATCGCCGATCGCGTGGTGCGGATGGTTCAGGACGGCGCGGTGGTCTCGGCGTCAGGCAAGGTCATCAAGATGCGCACCGATACCGTGTGCATCCACGGCGACACGCCCGGGGCGGTCGAAATCGCGCGCGGCGTGCGGCAGGCCTTGAAGGATGCGGGGATCGCGGTCGCGCCGTTCAAGACGGCACATTGACAATCCGCTGAAGTGGCGGCGCGTCCGCCTGCGTCGTTGCAAGCGAAGCAATCCATCTCACCACTTGCAGAGGCATGGATTGCTTCGTCGCTATCGCTCCTCGCAATGACGGCCGGAGACGACCGAGCCAAGCAATGTTCTCAGAACGGATGGACCGACAGCGTGCCGAACACGATCGCTGCGATCACGGCGAAAGCGCTGTAGAGCGCAACCGTGTGAAACCCCGTCCCCGATTTCCGCGACAGGCTGCGCGCGTAAAGATCCAGGCGGGCTTCCGCCGATAGCTCGCGCATCGTCGATCTCCAATGCAACATTTGCCGCATATGGAATAGCGTTCGCGCTCGAACGCAAGACGAGCCGAAAAATAGCGATGCCGGCACTTCCAGCCAGTTCCCCGGAAGGGAAAACTTCTCCGCGTGGCAGGCGGAGAAGAATATTATTCGTTCGGATTTGAGCTCGGATTTACCGCTCAGTAAACGTCGAGCTGGAACCTGCTCTTCTTCTTGAGGTCGGCAACGAAGGCGATCGCCTCGTCCACCGAGCGGGCGCCGAACTGGGCGACGATATCGACCAGCGCGCGTTCGACATCCTTGGCCATGCGCTTGGCGTCGCCGCAGACATAGACATGTGCGCCTTCGGCAAGCCAAGTCCACAGCTCGCGGCCGACCTCGCGCATGCGGTCCTGCACGTAAAACTTCTTCTCGCCATCGCGCGACCAGGCGAGCGACAACCGCGTGAGCAGGCCCGCCGTCTTCATCGCGTTGAGTTCATCGGCATAGAAAAAATCGCAATCGCTGCGCTGATGGCCGAAGAACAGCCAGTTCTTCCCCTGCGCGCCGGTGGCGCGGCGGTCGAGCAGGAAGGCGCGGAACGGCGCGATACCGGTGCCCGGCCCGATCATGATGATCGGCGTCTTCGGATCCTGCGGCAGCGCAAAGCCGTGCGCCTTCTGAACGTAGACATTCAGCTCGTCACCGGGATTGATGCGTTCGGCCAGGAACGTCGAGGCCAGCCCAAGCCGCTTGCGCTTGTTGATGATGTAACGCACGCAGTCGACCGTTAGCGACAATTTTCCGGGCGTTGCATTGTGCGATGAGGAGATCGAATAGAGGCGCGGCTGCAGCGGCTCCAGCGCCTCGACGAAAGCTTCCGGGTGTGGCCGCACCTTCGGGAACTTCTGCAGCACCGCCATCACGTCGAGCGTCGCCGCATCTCCGTCAGGATCCTCGCCTTGCGCCAGCGCTCGCGCCTTCTCGCGCTGCGCGCCACCGGTCAGATAGGTGATCAGTTCGAACAGCGAGTCCGGCGCAGGGGACAGCGAGACGTCGTTGAGCAGCACGTCGCGCAATGTCTTGCCGCGGACTTCGGTGACATGCGATGCGCCAAGCAATGCGATGATCTGGTCGACCAGGCCGAGATCGTTCCTGGCGAAAATGCCGAAGGAATCGCCCACCACGTAGTCGAGCCCGCTCTCGGCGAGATCGAACTCGATATGCCAGGTCTCCTTCTCGGAGCCGGGCTTGTTGAGCAGTCGCCGTGAGACGAACTTTGCCGGCACTGGATTGTCCCGCGAGCGTCCGGGCTCGCCGGCAGGCGTTGCGGCGGCAGCCGCTGCTTCGGACGGTGCAGCAGGCGCCTTGTCGAGCTCTTCATAGAGAGCCTTCAGCATCCGCGCGGTGTCCTTGCCGCCGGGGACGCAGAGGTTGAGCCGCGCTTCGCTCTTGCCGGCGATGGCCTCGGAATAGTCGTGGCAGTTGTAGCCGCACTGCCCGCAATCCTGCTGCGCCATCGCCGCCATCATGCGGCGCCGCAGCGGCCGTCCCTCGGCGAGCTTCATGCGCTCGGCGATCGGCATGGTCTGATCATGCCACGGCGCTTCGCCGTCATCGCCGTCGCCGATTGCGCCTTGCATGACGGCCACGCCCTGCTCTGCCGACAATGGCGTCGCGACGTCCGGCGACAAAAGTCCGGCAAAGAAGCCGTTGAGCCAGGAGCGCTGCGCTTCAGAAAACGGCGCGCTGGCGGGAATGATGTCCAGTTTCGGTGGAGGCGTAATCTGGTTCATGCGGATGCCTCGGCGAGTTTGCGCAGCGTCTCGCCATCATGGCGGCGCGCGAAGGAAAGGAAGGGTTCGTCAGCAGATGAACGATGCGCGAGATAGGCCTTCAGCAGCTTCTCGATCGTCTTCGGCGCGTCTTCGGCCTTGAGGTCGTGATAGACCTCCTGCCCGACATCGGCATCGGGGCCGAAGCCGCCGCCGGTGAAGAGATGATAACCCTCGACCGGATCGGCGTCCTCGCCGACATCCACTTTCGCCGCGATCAGGCCGATGTCGCTGATGTAGTGCTGGGCGCAGGAATGATGGCAGCCGGTGACATGGATGTTGACCGGCTTGTCCATGGCAACACGGGGCTCGCACCAGTCGCCGATCTCTGCGGCGTGGCGCTTGGTATTCGAGGCGGCAAAGCGGCAGCCGGCATTGCCGGTGCAGGCAATCAGCCCGGCGCGGACATGCGAGGCCTCGACCGCGAGTCCGATCGTCTTGATCGCGGCGATCGCGAGTTCAAGCTCCTGGTCGCGCACGCCTGATATCAAAAGGTTCTGCCAGACGGTCAGACGAATCTCGCCATCGCCGAGATCGCGCGCGATCTTGGCCAGCCCACGCATCTGCTCGCAGGTGACCTTGCCGAGCGGCAGCGATACGCCGATCCAGTTCAATCCCTCCTGCTTCTGCTTGTGCACACCGATATGCGCCATGCGGTCCGTCAAAGGCCGCGGCGCCAGCGCCTCAGCCGGCACGCGGGTGAAGGGTTGCTTCAGTCGTTCCTCGACCAGCTTGAGGAATTGATCGTGGCCGATCCCGTCCAGGACATATTTCAGCCGCGCCTTGTTGCGGTTGGTGCGGTCGCCGAGATCGATGAAGACGCGGACGATGGCGTCCGCCACCTTCGTCGCCTCCTCCGGCTTGACGATGATGTCGGAGTATTTTGCAAAATCCTTGTGCCCGGTGATGCCGCCGAGGCCGAGCCGGAACCAGACCCCTCGCTCCACGCCGAACCCGTCCTTCACCTCCACCGCCGTGAAGGCGATGTCGTTGGTCTCCTCCAGCACTGCGATCCGGCCGCCGCCATCGAAGGCGACGTTGAACTTGCGCGGCAGGCCGTAGAGCGAGCGCTCGTTGAGGATGTGATAGTGCCACTCGCGCGCGTAAGCGCGGGTATCTAAGAGCTCCTGCGGATCGATGCCGGCGGTCGGTGTGCCCGTGACGTTGCGGATATTGTCCGCGCCGGAGCCGCGCGAGCAAAGGCCGAGATCCTGTATGCCCTCGATCAGTTTCACCGCGTTCTTCGGCGGGATTTCGCGCACCTGCAAATTCGCGCGCGTGGTGACGTGGGAGTACGGGCCGCAGAGCTCTTCGGCGAGATCGGCCAGGCCCGCGAACTGCCAGTGCTTCAGGATGCCGTTCGGAATGCGCAGGCGGCACATGTAGGAATCCTGCGCCGGCGCGACGTAGAACAGGCCGAAATAGCGCCAGCGGAAATTATCGGCAGGCGACGGCGGCGCGTTGTCGAGCGCCTGTTGCTTCAGGCGCGGGTAGGCATCGAAGGGATGCTCGTCGCGTTTGAATTTTTCCTGGTCGACGAGCTTCTTGCCTGAGGCGATGACCTTGTCCTGCGCCTTGATATGCGCGGCATCCGGGCCGGTCGGCTCGGCACTGGCTTTGGCGGCGCCCCCGCCAAGCCCGCGGCCGACCCGGCTGATCTGCAGGCCGGTGGTAAAGCCTTCGAGATAGCGCTTCTGCTCGTCGGTGAAGTCGACTGCAACAGGCTCGATTTTCATGGTCTGCGACGAAGCTCCTGCGGCCACGGCGAGTGGCATCAACGGTGGAAAGCGACCGCTCGGAACCAGCTTGGCACTGCCTTGCTTGATTCCTGGGAACGGTCCGATCAGCTTCGTTGCTGCGGAAATCCATCTTGGACGTGAGCCAGCAGGCATCTGCGACAGGCTGGCCGCACTGCAACATTCAAGTTGCGTGCCAGACGCCGTCGAAGAAAATATCTCGTTATTTCACTGGATTAGCCGAACAGGCCGGGAGCCCGGAGGCTAGCCGCGTTGCGAATTTTCGAGCAGCCCGCTCAAAATTTAGCCGAGCTGCGGCTACTGCCTACGATCGCAGCACAGGCCTTACGGCTTCCAGTAACCGATCTTGAACGCGGCCAGATGCCCCCGGATATCGTTGGGATCGAAGGGTGGCCCGGCGAAAGCGCCGATCGGCTCCGGCGCATCGGTGGATGCCGGACGACGTCCCACAGCCGCGTCGTAGAGGTCGGGCCGGAACACGTCCATGGCCGTCTTCAGGGCGTCCGGTTTCATGGCCGCCTGTCCCCACCGCACCATCTGCGCATAGAGCCACGCGGCCTGCGCCGGATCGGGCCGCGCTGCGCCGTGCCGGCCTACCAACAGGTAGCGACCGCTTTCGCGCTTGGCGCCGTCGGGCGATATCTTGAGCCGCCCGTCGAGGGTGCGCTGGATCACCTCGGCGTCGACGCCGATCCGCTCCGGCTGCGCCAGGATCGCAGCCGCCTCGGCACGGTTTTCCGGCTGCTCGATGAATTCAGCGGCGCGCAGATGCGCCCGCACCAGCGCTGCGACGACGTCAGGATTCTTCTCCGCCCAGTTCTGCCTGATCGCCAGTACCTTCTCGACCGCGGTGACCAGAATGTCGGAAACGAAATGCAGGATGTGGCCGATGCCGAGATCGACCGCGATCGAGTTCCAGGGCGCGCCGACGCAGAACGCATCGACATGGCCATTGGCGAGGCTGTCGACCATGTAAGGCGGCGGCAGCACCACCAGCCGCACGTCCTCGTCCGGGTCGACACCTCCAGCCGCCATCCAGAACCGCAACTGGTAATTATGGGTCGAGAACGGGAACGTCATGCCGAAGATCAGCGGCTCCGCCCCGCTCTTGCGCCGCTTCGCAACCACGCGCGAAAGCGCAAGCGCCGTCGCCATCGGGTCGAAACGGTCGCCGTCGAGTTCCTCCATGATCGCAGCATGCAGCGACGGCGAGACCGTGATCGCGTTGCCGTTGAGGCCGAGATTGAAGGGCGCCACGATCGGTACCTTGACGTGGCCAAGGCCGAGGCTTGAGGCGATCGCGACCGGTGCCAGCAGATGGGCGGCATCGAACAGGCCGATATTGAGCTTGTCGCGGACGTTCGACCACGACACCTCCCGCACCAGGGTGATGTCGAGCCCTTCGGCGGCGGCAAAACCCTTGTCGGCGGCGACGATCAGCGCGGCGGCGTCGACCAGCGGAATGAAACCGATGCGAAGCGGTGTGGTCATTTGAGCAACTCCGACGCGGTCAGGATCGACTGCGCGATCTCGCCGATCTTCTTCTTTTCGCGCATCGCCGTGGAACGCAGCAGCACATAGGCTTCGTCTTCGGTGAGGCCCTTCAATTTCATCAGGATGCCCTTGGCACGGTCGATCACCTTGCGCTCTTCCAGGGCATGCTTGGTGCGGTCCAGTTCGTCCTGCAGCCGCGCGAACGCATTGAAGCGGGACACGCAGAGGTCGAGGATCGGCTTGATACGCTGCTTATTGAACCCGTCGACGATATAGGCCGACACGCCCGCCTCGACGGAGGCTTGGATCGAGGCGGCGTCGCTCTGGTCGACGAACATGGCAATCGGCCGCCGCACCGCCCGGCTGACCTGGAACATCTGTTCCAGCACGTCGCGGCTGGGATTTTCCAGGTCGATCACGATGATGTCGGGGTCAACGGCATAGATTCGCGCCAGCAGGCTGTGCATCTCGCTGATATGCACGACGCTGGTATAACCGGCCTCGCGCAGGCCCTCCTCCAGGATCGCGGCGCGGATCGGACTTTCATCGACGATGACGATTTTCGGAGACGACTCGGCGGCCATCGCTCACTCGTGTTCTCTAAAAACTATCCATAGCACGATGGAAGCCAGCTCAAAGCCTTGTAATTATGGACAATTGGGACTAGCTCCTGCCCATCAATCAGGCAGATCTAGATATGCAGCAGGCGGCCGCGCCAAAAATGTCGTTCGTTTCGCTTGGACGTCCCTGGGACAGCGAATGTAAAGTTTCGGGGCTCTCATGAAACCAGCGCCACGCATATCCTTTACGAGTCTGGGCTGCCCCAAGGCGCTTGTGGATTCCGAGCGCATCATCACGCGGCTGCGGGCCGAGGGCTATGAGCTCGCGCGCAAGCATGACGGCGCCGATATCGTGATCGTCAACACCTGCGGTTTCCTCGACAGCGCCAAGCAGGAATCGCTCTCGGCGATCGGCGAGGCCATGGCGGAGAACGGCAAGGTGATCGTGACCGGCTGCATGGGCGCGGAACCCGAGCAGATCGAGCGCGCCTATCCCGGCGTGCTCTCGATCACCGGTCCACAGCAATATGAGAGCGTGCTCGACGCCGTGCACCGCGCGCTGCCGCCCGCGCACAACCCGCATCTCGACCTGGTCCCGCCGCAGGGCGTCAAGCTGACGCCGCGCCATTATGCGTACCTGAAGATTTCCGAGGGCTGCAACAATCGCTGCACCTTCTGCATCATTCCGAAGCTGCGCGGCGACCTGGTGTCGCGGCCTGCCAACGATGTGCTGCACGAGGCCGAGCGGCTGGTGAAAGCCGGGGTGAAGGAACTGCTGGTGATCTCGCAGGACACCTCGGCCTATGGCGTCGACCTGAAATATGCCGAGAGCCCATGGCAGGATCGCGCCGTGCGTGCCAAATTCTTCGACCTTGCAAAAGAGCTCGGCGAACTCGGCGCCTGGGTGCGGCTGCAATATGTGTATCCCTACCCGCATGTCGACGAGGTCATCGGCCTGATGACCGAGGGCAAGGTGCTGCCCTATCTCGACATCCCGTTCCAGCATGCGAGCCCGGATGTCCTGAAAGCCATGAAGCGCCCCGCCGCGCAGGACAAGACGCTGGCACGGATCAAGCAATGGCGCGAGCAGTGCCCGGAGCTTGCGCTGCGCTCGACCTTCATCGTCGGCTTTCCTGGTGAGACCGATTCAGATTTCGCCTATCTGCTCGACTGGCTTGACGAAGCCGAGATCGACCGCGTCGGCTGCTTCAAATACGAACCGGTTGCAGGTGCGACCTCCAACGCGCTCTCCGGCGCCGTGCCGGATGAGGTCAAGCAGGAGCGCTACAACGCGCTGATGGCGCGCCAGCAGAAGATCTCCGCGCGTCGGCTGAAGCGCAAGGTCGGCACGCGCCAGCAGGTCATCGTCGACGAGGTCGGCCCCACCGTCGCGCGAGGGCGCTCGAAGGCCGATGCGCCGGAGATCGACGGCGCGGTCTATCTCTCGAGCCGCCGCCCGCTCAAGGTCGGCGAGATCGTCACAGCGAAGATCGAGCGCTCGGACGAATACGACCTGCACGGCAGCGTCGTCGGATTCTGAGCGACTTCTACATCAATAGTTGCGGCCACTTCGGATGTTTTGATCCAGCGCAATGCTCGTTGGGCGCCCGCGAAACGATATTCAAAATTCAGAGAGTCATGCTGCCACCTCGGCGGCAAGGAATTGGCGTCGCCCGATAAATTCGCAGCCTGCGAAGCCGCTGTCGCGCGCCCAATCTTAGATGCGCATCTACAATTATAACAACTTCAAGATGTCACGCTCCATTCACGGACTCGGCCTATGGCTCGCGCACCTTCAAATCTTAAGGGGTGAATGATGAGCCGCATCTCGGACACACTGCGAACGCAACGTTGGGACGATTACCGCTACTACCACCAGAGCCGCATCAATCAGACGCTGCACCTGATCAGCGCTCTCATATTCCTGGTCAGCTACGGGCTGCTGTTCGCCGATCCGGCGATGGCCGGCTTGGTCGGCTGGCTCGCGATGTTGACGCGGCAGACCGGGCATTTCTTCTTCGAGCCCAACGGCTATGACGCCGTGAACAAGGTCACCAACGAATACAAGGAAGCGATCAAGGTCGGCTACAACCAGAGCCGCAAGATCGTCCTGCTGGTCGTCTGGGGCCTCGCGCCGGTCGCGCTGTTTGCCTTTCCGACGTTGTTCGGCCTGTTCTCACCGCCGGTCACCAGGCTCGATTTCATCCGCCACGTCGGTACGGTGTGGCTCGCGATCGGCATCGCCGGCGGGCTCGCTCGCATGATTCAGCTCTTCGTCATCAAGGACGTGCCGACCGGGCTGATCTGGGTCTGGAAGGTCCTGACCGATCCGTTCCACAACATCGCGCTGTACTACAAATCGCCGCTTGCCCTGCTCCGCGGCGAGCTGATCGACACCTCGATTGTCGATGCCGATTGGGGCGAGGAGGAGACCGAAGAGGCGCCGCGCGCGACTTGACATTCCCTGCCCTTGCGCTGTATGGCCCATCGCCATGAAGCTGAACCGGACCATCCGCCGCGCCACTTTCCGTCGTCGCACCCGCGACGATGATGGGTTGCGCCATGTCCGACGCCAGCGCTGACTAGCTAGTTCAGCCTAAGGTTTTCGAGAAGGCCGCACCCTCAAAAGTGCGGCCTTCTTGCGTTGCCGCCTGCCCTTTCATCCCAGCCAATCAAGGAGCCTGACATGCCCAACGCCCTGCCTCCGTTCGACGCGCTGATGGACATCACCGCGCGCCCGAACACCGTGTTTGTCCGCGGCGAAGGCTCCTATCTCTGGGACGATTCTGGCCGCCGCTATCTCGATTTCATGCAGGGCTGGGCCGTCAACTGCCTCGGCCATTCGCCGCCTGCGGTCGCGGAAGCACTGGCCGCACAGGCCAAGTGTCTGTTGACCCCGAGCCCGGCCTTCTACAATGAACCCAGCCTCAAGCTTGCCAATGCGCTTGTCGAGAAGAGCTGCTTCGACGAGGTGTTCTTCGCCAATTCCGGCGCGGAAGCCAATGAAGGCGCGATCAAGCTCGCGCGCAAATATGGGACGAAATACAAGAACGGCGCCTTCGAGATCATCACCTTCGAGGGCGGCTTTCACGGCCGCACGCTGGCGACCATGTCGGCCTCCGGCAAGAAAGCATTCGAACCACTCTTCGAGCCGAAGGTGCCTGGCTTCCGCAAAGCGCGGCTCAACGACATTGCCTCGGTGAAGGAGCTGATTTCATCGAATACGGTTGCCGTGATGCTGGAGCCGATCCAGGGCGAGGCCGGCGTCTGGCCCGCGACCGATCAATTCCTGAAAGAGCTGCGTGCGCTGACCGGCGAGCAGGGCCTGCTCCTGATCGTCGACGAGATCCAGACCGGCATGGGCCGCACCGGAAAGCTCTTTCACTACGAGCATGCCGGGATTGCACCTGACATCATGACGCTCGGCAAGGGCATCGGCGGCGGCGTGCCGCTGGCCGCCCTGCTCGCGACCGAGCATGCGGCCTGCTTCGAGCATGGCGACCAGGGCGGCACCTTTAACGGCAATCCGCTGATGTGCGCGGCGGGGCTTGCCGTGCTCGAGCAGGTCGGCAAGCCGGAATTCCTGAAGTCCGCCGCCGACGCCGGCCTGTTCCTTGAAAGCGAATTGCAGCGCCTCTCGGCCGGGCACGGCCTCGGCGAAGTGCGCGGACGCGGACTGTTGCTTGCGCTCGATCTAAAATTCCCGATCGGCGCAGCGATCGTGGCGCAAGCGTTCTCGAAAGGCCTCTTGATCAACGCGCCGCAACCCGACGCACTGCGCTTCATGCCCGCGCTCAACGTGTCTCGGACCGAGATCGGGGAGATGATCGAGGGTCTGGACGCGATCCTCACGCAAGTGGGAGCCGCGCGGCGCGTGGCGTGACCGTCTCGATCGTCATTGCGAGGAGCGAAGCGACGAAGCAATCCATTCCGTCCGCACGCATGGAGGGATGGATTGCTTCGCTTCGCTCGCAATGACGGCGGCGACTTACGGCCGCAAGATAGACGCCCCCGTGGTCGCGCGGCTCTCCAGATCGATATGCGCTCGCGCGGCATCCTTCAGCGCGTAGGCGTGGTTGATCGGTACATGCAGCTTGCCATTGATCACGGCGGCAAACAGCGTGTCGGCGCCTTCGAGCAATTCCTTTCGGGTGGCGACGTAGTCGTTGAGCTTCGGCCGGGTCGCAAACAGCGAGCCGTGATTGTTCAGTTCGGCGAGCGCAAATGGCGGCACCGGGCCGGACGCGTTGCCGAAGCTCACGAACAGGCCCCGCGGCCTCAGGCACGACAGTGAACCCGGGAAGGTGGTCTTGCCGACGCCATCATAGACGACGTCGCAGAGCTCGCCCCGGCTGATCTGCTTCACCCGCGCGACAAAATCCTCCTCATTGTAGAGGATGACGTGATCGCAGCCGTTGGCGAGCGCGAGATCGGCCTTCTCCTTTGAGCCGACGGTGCCGATGACGTGGGCGCCCATCGCGCGCGCCCATTGGCAGGCGAGCAATCCGATGCCGCCGGCCGCCGCGTGGATCAGCACGCGGTGATGCGGCTCCACCTTGAAGGTCTTGTGCAGCAGATACCAGACCGTCAACCCCTTCAGCATCAGCACGGCGCCCTGCTCATAGGTGATATGGTCGGGCAGCTTCACCACCTTGTCGGCGGGGATGACGCGCTCGGTGGCATAGCCCCCGAGGTTGAAATAATAGGCGACGCGGTCACCGGGATGGAAATTGGTCACGCCGGGTCCGACCGCCACCACTTCGCCTGCCGCCTCGTTGCCGGCGATGAAGGGAAGACCGGGCGCCTTATAGAGGCCGGTGCGGAAATAGGTATCGATGAAGTTGAGCCCGATCGCGTGCTGGCGAATCCGCACCTCGCCCGCCGCAGGTGCCGGCACCTCGACATCCTCGTAAGTGAGGACTTCCGGGCCTCCCACCTTGTGCACGCGCACGGCCTTGGTCATATCGGCTCTCCTCAACTTATTCCGTAGCCACGGAACCGAATGCCATCGGCGCCTTGTTGTCAACTCACGGGCTGGATCGGCTACTTGACCGCCTTCTTGCGGTTACGCCTCGCCAGCACGTTGAACGTCTCCACCGCGGCTGCGAATGCCATCGCAAAATAGATGTAGCCGCGCGGGATGTGGAAGTGGAAACCGTCGGCGACCAGCGCCACGCCGATCAACAGCAGGAACGCCAGCGCCAGCATCTTGGTGGTCGGATGCTCTGCGACAAAACGCGCCACTGGCCCCGACGAGACGTACATGACGATACAGGCGATCACGACGGCGGCGATCATGACCTCCAGATCCTGCGCCATGCCGATCGCGGTGATGATCGAGTCCAGCGAGAACACCATGTCGATGATGATGATCTGGACGATCACCCAGAAGAACGCGCTGCGGCCGGAAGCCGCCTCTTCGTCACCTTCCCGCGCTTCCACCTCGCCGTGGATCTCATGCGTCGCCTTTGCGATCAGGAACAGCCCGCCGCCGATCAGGATGATGTCGCGCCAGGACAGCGCGAGCCCCCTCACCGTGATCACCGGCTCCGTCAACCCGATCAGCCACACCAGGAGGCTGAGCAGCAGGATGCGGAACACGAGCGCCAGGAACAATCCGATCTGACGCGCGCGCTTTGCCTGGTGCGGCGGGTTGCGGGAGACCAGCACCGACAGGAAAATCACGTTGTCGATGCCAAGCACGATCTCCAGCGCAGTCAACGTGAGTAGCGCCGCCCACGCTTCCGGGCTGGCCAAAAGTTCGATCATGCTCTGAGTGACCTCATCAACCGGATGACGGCGTCGCTGCCGGCGACATAGGCCGCGATCACGCAGAGTGCCACGATGATCGGCGTGCCGACGTCAAAGTCACGGGCGAGCGTGTACAGCGCCAGCACCGCTCCGGCGGCCATCAGCCACAGTGTCAGCCAGCGCAGCCGCGTGACACGCAGGGGATGCAGCACGTGGAATGGCGCGAAGGTGAGCGCGATCATAATCGCCACGGCAAGGCTCGACCACGCCGGCGGCAGATGCAGCAGGAACAGGTAGAATGCCACTGCGTTCCAAAGGCCCGGAAAGCCGCGGAAATGATTGTCGGCGGACTTCATCCTGCGATCCGCGAAGTACAGCGCGCTCGAGATCACGATACCGATGCCGAGGATCGGCGCCGCCAGCGGCAGCAGCAAATGACTGGCCGTGATCGCATAGGCGGGAACAAAGACATAGGTGACGAAATCGACGACGAGGTCGAGCACCTCGCCGGACCAGTTCGGCTGCAGCCGCACCACGTCGAGCTTGCGCGCAATCGGACCGTCGATCGCATCGATGACCAGCGCCACCCCGAGCCAGCCGAACATATTGGCCCAGTGCTCGCGCACGGCCTCCATCAGCGCGAGCAGCGCGACGCCCGCCCCCATCGCTGTGAAGATATGCACGGAGAACGCCGCCATCCGCATCCGCAGCGATGCCGGAAACGTAGCTGGCTGGCTGGTCTGGTCGATTTCCATCGCCGGGCAGTGCTATCAGGAATCGCCTGTGTTTGCATATCCGCGCTTGCGGCGTTCCGCCGCGCAAATCGGTGGAAAGATTTTATCGAATTTGATGGCTTGAAAATGCCGCCAATCCCGTCAAATGTTCCGATATGAGTGATGCACCGCATGTCTATGACGCCGTGGTCGTCGGCGGTGGCCCTGCTGGGCTGACCGCCGCCATCGCGCTTGCGGATGCCGGGGCGAAGACCGCCCTGCTCGCCCGCCGCGCGCCCTACGCCGACAACCGCACCACGGCGCTGCTCGGCGCCTCCGTCGACCTGCTCGAGCGGCTGGATGTCTGGCGGCGTCTCGCCGAGAAGGCCGCGGCGCTGAAGGTGATGCGGCTGGTCGATGACACCGGGCGGCTGATCCGCGCCCCGGAAGTGAGGTTCGCGTCCGACGAGATCGATCTTGAGCAGTTCGGCTTCAATATCGACAACCGCTCGTTGGTCGCGGCGCTCGAACAACGTGCGGCCGAACTGCCTGGTCTGACCCGCATCGACGACGAAGCCAAGATCATCAATCCGGAAGACACCATGGTCACGATCCGGATCGGCCGCGGCGAGCCGCTGGCAGCGCGGCTGGTGGTCGGAGCCGACGGCCGGCAGTCGCAGTCGCGCGACGCGGCCGGCATCGAAATCAGCCGCCGCGACTTGAAGCAGTCGGCCCTCACCTTCAACATTGCCCACTCGCGCCCGCACAAGAACATCTCGACCGAATTCCACACACAGCACGGCCCCGTCGTGTTCGTGCCCCTGCCCGGCAACCGCTGCAGCGTGGTCTGGGTTTCCTCGGCCGCGGAAGCCGAGCGGCTGAAGGCGCTCTCCGATGCGGAACTGTCTGACGCCGCCGAGAAGCAGTCGCATTCGATTTTCGGCCGCGTCGAGGTCGAGCCGGGGCGTAATCTGTTTCCTCTGGCGATCGAACAGCCCAGGCAGTTTGCCAGGAACCGGGTCGCGCTGGTCGGCGAGTCCGCCCATGTGGTGCCGCCGATCGGCGCGCAGGGCCTCAACCTCGGGCTGCGGGACGCAGCCGATATCGCCAGGCTCGCCGGCGAAGCGCTCGCGCATGGCGAGGACCCCGGCTCGCCGCAGGTATTGGCGCGCTACCAGTCGGCCCGGCGCGGCGATATCATGAGCCGGACCTTCGTCATCGATCTCGCCAACCGCTCGCTGCTGAGCGATTTCCTCCCGATGCAGTCGATCCGCGCCACTGGCCTGCACCTGATCGGATCGATAGGCCCGCTGCGGCGGCTCGCCATGCGCGAGGGACTCGCGCCGTCTTGGCGGCGCGTGAGCTGAAGCTCTTTAGGGAAAGCTTAGCTTTCCCGTCTGCAGCACCCACATTACGCTGGTCAGCGTCACGACGGAGGCAAAGGTGCCGACCAGCACGGCGACGGACGCCGGCTTGACCCAGGTGTCGTTCTGCCGCGCGATCACGAATACGTTGAGCGCCGGCGGCAATGAGGCCATCAGCACCGCGGTCGCAGCCCAAGGCTGAGCGAAGGGACCGAACGCCAGCATCAAGCCGAACGCGAGCAGCGGATGGACCAGAAGCTTGACGGCGATCACTCCCGGCACGTCCCACGGAATTCGATCGAGCGGCCGCAGCGCGACGGTGACGCCGAGCACGAACAGCGCCACCGGCGCCGCCGCGTTCTGCAGGAACAAGAGCGTATTATCCAGTGCAACCGGAAAACGCAGGTGCAGGGCCGCGGCAAGTGCGCCGAAGCACGCCGCCATGATCAGCGGGTTCAGCACGATCTGGCGCGCCGTTACCCCGAGCGCGTGCAACAGCGAGGGATGCTCGCGGTCCGTCAGTTCGATCAAGAGCGGCACGATCGAGAACAGGAAGATGCTGTCACAGCAGAAGATCAGCGTGGTCGGCGCTGCAGCCTTCGGCCCCAACACCGCGAGCGCCAGACCCGGCCCCATATAGCCGATGTTGCCATAAGCGCCGGAGAGCCCCGCGAGCGTCGCCTCGCGCAGCGACAGCCGCCCCAGGAGCTTGGCGACCAGCATCGCCAGGAAGAAGGCGATCATCGTTCCGAGCGTGGTCGCCACCAGGAACGGCGGATTGTTGAGTTCCGAGAACGGCGTCTTCGACATGATGCCGAATAGAAGCGCCGGCAGCGAGACGTAGAGTAGGAAGAAATTCATCCAGGCAAGCCCCGACTCGGGCAGACCCTTGGCCTTGCCGCAGGCGAAACCGATGAAGATCAGCCCGAAGTAAGGCAGCGCAAGATTGAGGATATCGACCACGGAAGGCGTCTTTTTGGGGATTTTCCAAAGGAAATGCCGGAAAATTCGGCAGGAGGCGAAAGGTTAATTCGCGCGCTTGCCCCTAGCATCCGCCGTCATCATGGTCTATCGACGAGCTATGATAAAAGCGCGTACCGCTAAGTTCCAGATTGGGCAGATCGTCCGCCACCGGGTGTTTTCCTTCCGGGGGGTGATCTTCGACATCGATCCGGAGTTCAACAACACTGAGGAGTGGTGGCTGTCGATCCCGGAAGAGGTGCGGCCGCACAAGGATCAGCCCTTCTATCACCTGCTCGCCGAAAACGCCGAGACCGAATACGTCGCCTACGTCTCCGAACAGAACTTGCTGCCGGACAATTCCGGCGAACCGGTCCGGCACTCCCAAGTGGCCGAGATATTTATCCAAGACAAGTCCGGCGGCTACCGTCCGCGCAATCCTTCGCTGAATTAGCTCGCACGCGACACGGATGCTGCATCGCGGCGGCGCGGATCAGATCGTTCCCGTAGCAAAAAAGGCGCTCCTGCCGGAGCGCCTTTGACGTATCGGGAAGCTCCCGCTGTTACTTCGCGGGGGGCGGGCTGGAGACGCCCGTCGCCGGCGGATTGGCCTCAAGCTTCTTGCGGGCCTCTTCCGCGCGCTTCTGCAGCTCTTCCTGCAGCTTCTTCTGGTTTTCCTCGAACACCTTCGGGTCGGTCGGCGGACCATCATAGGCTTTGGCGAATTCGTTGACGAGCGGCAGCGGCAGCGTCAGCGGCGCGCCGTTGGCGTTGATCGCCTGCACCACCAGGTTCTGGCCCTTCTTCAGGCTGTTGAGCAGCTCGGGGGTTGCCTCATAGTCCGACATGCAGCCATTGGCGAAGCAGATCACATAGGGCGCCTGCTGCGGCGGGTTGTTGTCGACGATGATGCGGGTGCCGTGCACGAGCTGCATGCCGAGCGGGAGCGTGACGCGCAGGATCTTCTTCGGCTCACCCTCCGGCTCGATGATCACGGCAGCGATCACCGGCTGGCCGGACTCGATACGGCCGTCCTTGCCCGTGAAGCAGACCTGCTTGGCGTTGGCATCCTGGCCCTTGAGGCAGAACTTGGTCCAGGGCGCGTAGATGAGCTGAACCTGCTGATCCTGGGGCGGCGGCTGCTGCGGCTGGGCTTGCGCGGTCGGAGCGGCCTGGGCGGGCGGCTGACCTTGGGCCGCCGGCGCGGGCGCCTTGGGGGCAGCCTTCGGCGCCGCCTTGGGAGCAGCCTTCGGTGCCGCTGGCGCGGCGGGAGCCGCCGGCTGCTGAGCTCCGGCCTCGGGAACAAGCACGGCCGCGGACAGGGCCGTCGCTGCCAAGGCGGCGAAAATTCGCCCACGCGGCCGGGCCGACGCGGCCAAGATACGGAAATTCATTGCGGAAAACCCTTTCTCAACGGCGGCGCCCGAAACCGCTGCAGGCACCGACACCTAGCCGTTTGGGGCGGCTGTCTCCTAGTCAATTGAGGCGGATACGTGACAGGCGCTGCCGCCTTGTTCAATTGCACGCCTTCAATACAGCGGCAGACGAAAAGATCAATGCCGGCAAGCAGGTTTGCCCCAACGTCACGGCGAGTTGCAGGGTCCTGTGGTAAAGCTCGTTCCGTGAGATTTCGCGAATCAGACCGACGCGTTGCTCCGCGCGTTTCTTGGGTTGCATCTGGGCGTGGCGCCCTCGCCGCGCTGGGTTTTGCCATCGTGCTCGCGCTGGTCGGGACCAGCCCGGCGCAGGCGGCGGAAAGTTATGCGATCGCGATGCACGGCGCGCCGGCATTGCCGGCCGATTTCACCCATATGCCCTACGCCAATCCCGACGCGCGCAAGGGCGGCCGACTGACCTGGGGCATTCTCGGGACGTTCGATAGCCTCAACCCGCTGATCGTTCGTGGTCTCGCGGTGCAGCAGATCAGGGGCTTCGTCGTCGAGAGCCTGCTGGCGCGCGGCAACAACGAGCCGTTCACGCTCTACGGCCTGCTCGCCAAGACCGTCGAGACCGACGATGCGAGAAGCTACGTTACCTTCCATCTCGATCCCCACGCCCGCTTCTCTGACGGCAAGCCCGTCACGGCCGAAGACGTGCTGTTCTCCTGGGAGCTCCTGCGCGATCACGGCCGTCCCAACCACCGGCAATATTATGCGAAAGTCGCGAAAGCCGATTCCCCCGATCCGCTCACGGTGCGCTTCGATCTCACAGGCGCCAACGACCGCGAACTGCCGCTGATTCTCGGCTTGATGCCGGTGTTGCCGAAACACGCGGTCGATCCGGCGACCTTCGAGGACACAACATTGACGGGGCCGATCGGCTCCGGCCCCTATCGCGTCGGCGCGGTGAAGCCGGGCGCGAGCGTCACGCTGGTGCGCAATCCGGATTATTGGGGCCGCGACCTTCCGATCAATCGCGGCCTCTACAATTTCGACGAGATCAGGCTCGATTTCTACCGCGAGGCCAACGGCCAGTTCGAAGCCTTCAAGCGCGGGCTCTACGATTTCCGCGTCGAGGCCGAGCCGCTGCGCTGGCATGACGGCTATGATTTCCCCGCGGCCCGCAACGGCGAGGTGATCCGCGACACCATCAAGACCGGAACGCCGCAACCTTCCGAATACCTGGTGTTCAACACCCGCCGTCCGCTATTTGCAGACGTCCGCGTGCGCAAGGCGCTGACGCTCCTGTTCGATTTCGAATGGATCAACCGCAACTACTTCTTCGGCCTCTATGCCCGCAGCGGCAGCTTCTTCGCCGGCTCGGAACTGTCCGCCTATGGCCGCCCTGCCGACGAGCGCGAACGAGAATTGCTGCAGCAGGCGAACGCGCATATTGCGCCCGACATTCTCGACGGCAGTTATCACCTGCCAGTCAGTGACGGCTCAGGCCGCGATCGCACCGCGCTGCGCGGCGCACTCGCACTGCTGTCGGAGGCCGGCTACGAGCTCGAGGGCACTGTGCTGCGCAACCGCGCGACCAAGGCGCCGTTTGCATTCGAGATCCTGGTGACGACCCGCGACCAGGAGCGGATCGCGCTCGCCTACCAGCGCGACCTCAAGCGTGCCGGCATCGAGGCCCGGGTGCGCGCGGTCGATCCGGTCCAGTTCGACCAGCGCCGGCTCGGCTACGAGTTCGACATGCTCCAGAACCGCTGGGATCAATCGCTGTCGCCCGGCAACGAGCAGTCGTTCTATTGGGGCAGCCAGGCCGCCGATATCCCCGGCACCCGGAATTACATGGGCGCCAAGGATCCGGCGATCGACGCCCTGATCGCCGCGCTGCTGGAGGCGCGGGAGCAGCCCGCCTTCGTCTCGGCGGTGCGGGCGCTGGACCGCACGCTGATGTCCGGCTTCTACGCAATTCCCCTGTTTAACATCGCGGAGCAATGGATCGCGCGCTGGAATCGGATAGAACGACCAGAGAGCACTGCCCTGACCGGCTACCTGCCGGAGACCTGGTGGCAGAAGCCAGAGCCGCAACCGAAGTAGCCGCAGGCCAAGTAATGCAACCGAAGTTGATGCAACCGACGTTGAACCCGTGACCCAATCCGCTTCGCCCACTCTTGATTCCCTGTTCAAGCGCGTGCTGGCGCGGCAGCCGGACGCACTGGCGCTGGTCGATCCGCTCAACAAGCAGCGCATCACCGGCCAGACGCGCAAGCGGCTGACCTATGCGCAAGCCGACCGCGCGATCTCGGCGCTAGCGGCGCATTTCATTGAAGCGGGATTGCCGGCCAATTCCGTGCTGGCCGTGCAATTGCCGAACACGGTCGAATTCGCGCTGACGGTGCTGGCGGCCCATCGCTGCGGCCTGGTGGTCGCGCCGATGCCGCTGCTTTGGCGGCACGCCGAACTGACCGCGGCATTGAACCGCACCGCCGCGCGGGCAATCGTGACGACGAGCCGGATCGACGGCGTCATCTACGCCGACTTCGCGATGAACGCGGCGGCGGAAGCGTTCTCGATCCGCCATGTCTGCGGTTTCGGCAGCGACCTGCCTGAAGGCATGGCGTCGCTCGACCAAGCTATCCTGCGGGAATCCTCGACCACGCGGGCGGTGATCCAGGACGGCCGCAAGGCCTCGCTGATCTCCTTCGATGTGACCGCCGATGGCTTCCGTCCGGTACCGCGCGCCCATTTCGCCGTGATCGCCGGCGGACTTGCGATGTCGCTGGAAAGCGACGTGCCGCAGGGCGCAACCATCATGTCAACTTTTACCCCGATGTCCTTCGCAGGCCTGGCTTCTTCGCTTGCGGTCTGGCTGCTCACCGGCGGCACTTTGGTGCTGCACCACCCCTTCGATGAAGAGGTGCTGCAGACCCAGATCAACGACCATGCCTGCGACACGCTGATTACGCCTGCGCCTCTGGCGCTGCGGCTGGCTGAACTTGACCTCGACGTCAACATGCCGAGCTTGCGCAACGTGATCGGGCTGTGGCGGGCGCCCGAACAGGTCGCCGCCGGCGCGTCCTGGACCGCGCAGCGCGCGACGCTGACGGACGTCTATCTGTTCGGCGAAGCCGGCCTGTTTGGCGCGCGCCGGACCGCCGAGGACGGTTCGCCAGCGCCGATCAAACCGGGTCCGCATGGCGCGCCGCGCGAGCTTCCGGGCTCCTCCATTGCCGGCGAGATCCTGCTGACGCCAACAGGTACGCTTGGCCTGCGTGGGCCGATGGTGCCCGCCGCAGCCTACGCACCGCCGCAAGTGCCGAACGACACGTTGATAGCGCCGCCCCCCCGCGACTACGTCGACACTGAATACGCAGCGCGGCTCGACCGTTCGACGGGCGCCATCAATATCACCGCGCCTCCGTCCGGCATCATGGCGGTTGGTGGCTACCGCTTCCTCGCCAACGACCTGCAGGAATGGTCGCGCCGACTCGGCCAGGGCGCGTTGCTCACCGCTCTGCCCGACCGCCTCGCCGGCCATCGCCTCGCAGGGCGCGCCCAGGACAATGCGCGCGCCCGCAACGCCATGACAGAACTCGGCCTCAATCCATTGATGGTCGAAGCCTTTCGCGATCGGACCGGCGGCATCTGAGCAAACCCCGCGTTAGAGCATGATCCGGAAAAGTGGAAACCGGTTTTCCCTCGCGACAAACGCGAAGCGTTTGCGCGGAGATCATGCTCAAACAAGGAGATGAGTTCATGATCCGATTCCGTCAAATCGGATCATGAACTAACGTTGACGCTGCATTAAGCGGCGGCAACTAGCATCGCTGCCAACGCTTCCGCCCGATCCGAGTTGCCGAATGCCCCAGCAAGGCCCGATCCTGATTGCCTCGACCACGGGTCGGCCAGCCTTTGCGCGCGCGCTCGATGAGAGCAGGCTGTTCCCGGTAATCGAGACCACATGGACTGACGCCGCGCGCGCCGTCACCCAGGTACAGCCAGCCGCCGTGATCGCCGCTGCCTCGAGCAGAGATGAGGCGGGACTTGCCGAATTGGCAGCGATCATCGCGCCACGCCAGCCCTATCTGCCGCTGATCGCCGTCAATCCCGAAGCGGCATTGCCCGACAATGCCATTCCGTTCTTTCATGCCGAGAAGCATCCCAGCCGCCTGGTCGCGCGTCTGAACGCGGTGCTGCGCATCCGCTCGCTGCATTCCACCGTGATGCGGCGCCTGGTACCGCCCTCGCCGATCCTGCTGTCGGATATCGACACCAGCCGCGACGCGACCGTGCTCCTGATTGGCCGCGGCGGCGCCTACCCGGCGCTCTCGGTTGTGCTCGGCGAGCGTTGCGGCGTGGTCGGCGCGCTCAGCATCGAGGCGGCCGCCAAGCATCTCAATTCTCGCGACGTCGATGGCATCGTTCTCGGCGAAGGCTTTACGCTGCGTGTGATCGATGCCTTCCTGACGGTGCTTGCCGAAGACGCCCGCTTCCGCAATCTGCCGGTCGTGGTAACGCCGGACGGGCTTGCCCCCAGCTACGAACTGCCCCATCTCGAGCTGGTTGCCCGCGAGCCGGCCGACGTCGCCGCGATCGCTCTGCCCTTGGTGCGCCAGCACGCATTCGAAGTGCATTTGAGCCGGACGCTGCGCGCGATCGACGCCGAGGGCCTGATCGATGCGCGCACTGGCCTGCTCACCCGCATTGCCTTTGAGCGCGATTTCGCCACCGCCGTCTATCAAGCCACCGAGCACGGCGGCGCGTTGAGTGTGGCGCGCTTCGCCTTCGATCCCGACCATCCCCGCGCGCAATTCGACGGCGCGCGCATTATCAGCCGCCTGATGCGCCAGATGGATTTCGGCGCGGCCCAGGAAGACGGATCGGTCATCGTCGTATTCGCGGGCGCCGACTTGCGCAACGCCCATGCCATCGCGCGTCGCCTGTCCAGCGTCATGCGCCACACCAGCCATGGCACGCACGATATGCGTTCCGATCCCAGCGTGAGCGTCGCTACGCTGCTGTCGAACGACACGGCAAGATCGCTGCTCGCGCGGCTCCACGACGAGGCGCACCGCGCGGCATCATAGCGGCGCAAGGAGCGCCCGCGTCGTCCGATCAAGACCGCGGCGGCACGTTTGCGAATAGCGGCCCCAATCCTTCCGCGATGGTGAGATGGGCGATGACGGCATCACGCAACTTTGGGTACGGCAAGCCGGCGAGCATTGCGGTCTGGATGACGGCCATGACCTCGCCGGCCTCGGAACCGATCATTGAGAAGCCGAGGACACGGTCGTCATTCGCGCTGACGACCACCTTCATGAAGCCATCGGTCTCGTCGGTTGCCTCCGTGCGCAGGACATGACTCATCGGCAGCTTCGCGACACGCGCAGGGAGACCCTGCCGCTTGGCTTCCTGCTCGGAGAGGCCGACACGTGCGAGCGGCGGATCGGTGAACACGACATAGGGAATGAGGCGATCGTCGGTCCTGCGGCTGCCGCCGGCCATGTTGTCCCTTACAATTCTGAAGTCATCGATCGAGACATGCGTGAACTGGGGGCTGCCGCAGCATTCGCCGATCGCCCAGACACTGGGCGCACTCGTTTGCAGTCGTTCGTTGACCCGGATGAAGCCGCGGGCATCGAGTTCTATTCCGGCTTCGTCGAGCCCGATTCCGGCGGTATTGGCGACCCGGCCAACTGCCACAAGCAAGTCGCTGCCTTCGATCTTCTCTTCGCCCTTGGCAGTACGCACGCTCACCGACACTGTATCGCCGGAAACGCCATGGACGCTGATAGGTTGGGCGTTCAGCAACACGTCAATCCCCTCGCCGCTCAGAATGCGCTGAATCTCTTCGGCCGCATCGGCATCTTCCCGTCCCATGAGCTGGCGACCCGGCTCGATGATTGTCACCCGGCTGCCGAACCGACGGAAGCCCTGTGCCATTTCGACACCGACATAGCCGCCCCCGAGTACGATCAAGTGCGACGGCGCGTAGTCGAGCTCTAGCGCTTCGATATGAGTAAGCGCACGCGCGGCCTTGAGACCGGCGATCTCAGGAATGGCTGCGTGCGTACCAACATTGAGGACAACCTCGTCACCCGCGAGCAAGCGGGTACCCCCATCGTTCAACGCGACCTGAAGGGTCTTCGGACCCACGAAGTGGCCGCTGCCCATGATGAGTTCTGCGCCGCTCTCCTTGTAGGCGTTTAGGTGGAATGCGATCTCGCGGTCGACCATGCCCTGTTTGCGAGCGCGCACCTTGCCCATATCGGTTTTGACGGCGCCAGTCAGTGTCCCGAAATGCGCAGCGTTCCGCACGAGGTGAGCGACCCGCGCACTCCAGATTTCATTCTTCGACGGGAGACAGGCGACTGCCGGGCAGGAGCCGCCGACCCAGCGGCGCTCGACCACGGCGACTTTCTTGGCGGAACGGCCAAGATGCCATGCGAGCTGCTTGCCGCCCTGACCGCTGCCGAGGATGACGACATCGAAGTGTTCAGCCTGAGACATGGATCATCTCCCTGTTGTCTCCGAAACGGACCCTTACCTCCGGGGACATAGGAGTGCGCCAGAGGCGCCACCGCTATGCGCCGCTGATCGTGATCGCGCTCTTATGGTTGCGGCTGGAACCTTCGGGGTGGAGAGCGCTGCCCTGGCTGCCGCCACGCCGAAGTTCCCCGCACGACACTCGTCGCGCGTGGTGGGGTTTGCGTCGCGCCTCTGCTAGTGCGCTCCTAGATCATGATCTCCGCGCGAGCGCTTCGCGTTGTCGCGAGGGAAAGCCGGTTTCTACTTTTCCGGATCGGGCTCTAGAATCTCCAGGAGAAGCTGCCCTTGACCGAATGATCCTGCACGCGGTCCGCGAGCTGGCCGACATAGGAGATGCCGACGCTGGCTTGCGGCGTGACCCGCAAGTCGAGCCCGCCTTCGACCAGCGCCGCGTTGCGCGCGAGCGGCACGCCCGCGACCATGAAGTTCGCGCCCGTGCTCTGGAACGCCAGCGCCGCCGTCGGGGTGACATCACCGAGCGCGTACTGCCACGCCACCGAGGCGCGCGGCGTCAGCGACATGCCGTTCGTCAGCAGGAAGCTGGTGGCGATGCGCGCGCCGAGCGTCGAGTAGCCGACGTCTTCCTTGGTGCCGGAGCCGAGCAACGCGGCGATGCCGCTACCGCCGGTCTCATTGAAACTGTTGGTGTCGAGATGGACCCAGGCGAGCCCCGCAAACGGTTCGAGCGCAACCTGTCCGACGGTCAGCCCATAACCCACCTCGCCGAACACCTGCGCCGTGGTGGCGTCGTAGCGGGCGCGCGCGGTGTCGAAGAAGTTCGGGAAGACGATCGAACGGCTGGTATCGAGCGTGCTGAAGCTTGCCGCCGCAGCGCCGCGCAGGCTGAGCGCACCGTAGGTCGCACCGACATAGCCGGCGAGATGGGCGGTCTCGACATCAGCGGAACTCGTCCGGTCGCTGACGCGGACGGTTGAACTGGTGTAGCCGCCGGCGATGCCCACGATCGAGTTGGGAGCGAAGCGATGATCGACGCCGCTGAAGAAGCCGGCAAGATCGCGCGTCATGCCAGCGGCATTGCCGTTGCCGTCGAGCCGGCCCCAGGCGCCGACGCCCTGCGCCCAGAACGCCGTCTCGGGAAGCACTGCGGGCACTGCGGGCGGCGCTTTCATCGGGAAAGCCGATTTGCCCACCCCTGCATAGGCGAGCGCAGGACTGGCCGACGCGGCCAACTGCGGGCCTCCGGAGGTGAGCGCGGCCATCGGCCCCGCGTCGCCGGTGAATGAAGCCTGCCGCAACCGTCCGAGCACGGCCTCGCGCAGATAGCGGGCGTCGTCGATCATTGCGGTCTGCGCGCTGGCATGCACTTCGCCCGACAGCGCATCGAACGCCTGCCGCGCGCCGGCCGCACTCTGGTTGAGCACGGCAATCACCAGCGGGCTGGTCAGTGAACTCTCCTGCAAGGCGCCGGCCGCCGTGCGCTGGTTTGGGGTCTCCGCGACGTCGGGGAATGCGGTGCTGCTGCGGGCGAATCTCAGGAATACGTCGTTGGCACCGTAGCTCAAAGTCGGCGTCAGGAAGATGAGGCTGCTGCTGACATCCGCAAACGTGCCGGTGACGCCGCCGTTCGCGGTGAGGATGGTGTAGGCTGTCTGCGGCGAAAAGATTCCGCTCTGCGCCAGCGCCAGCACGGTGCCCCCCGTGAGGGTTGCGGTCCCGGTAGCGACAATCCGATCGGATTGGCCGGCCGCATTGGTCTCGACTTGGTAGATCGAGCCCGCCGCGAAGCTGACATTGCCGGCGACGTTCAGGGTGCCGATCGAATTGCCGGGCGCGACGGCGCCGCCATTCGCAACAGCGAGGCCGCCGATGGTACCGATGCCGCCGAGCGTGCCGCCGCCGTTCACAGTGACGGTGCTGGCGAGGCTCGCGCCGGCGTGGTTGTCATCGCCGACCACGAGCTTGCCGGCATTGACGGTGGTTGGACCGGTGTAGGTGCTTTGGCCGTTGAGAACCAGGGTCTTCGAACCGGCCTTGATGAGAGCACCGCCTCCGGTGATCACATTGCTGAGCGTCATGTCCGACGACTGGTCAAACGTCAGCGTGCCGGCCTGGATTGCAATATTGCCAGTCAGGCCCGGCGTCGAGCTGCCGAAGATGAGTGTGTTTGCCCCACCAAGAAATGTGAGAGCGTTGGCGCGGGTCATACCGTCGTTGGACAAGCCGCCTGAAATCGCGCCGTTGTTGATGACAGTCGCATCCGTGCCGACGATGCCGGCGCCGCCGCCGAGGGTGCCGCCGCTCCCGCCATCTCCCCCGATGATCGATCCTGTGTTGGTAAGCGATGAACCCGACAGAATGGCACCGGCTCCGCCACCACTGCCCCCCGCCCCACCGCTGCCGCCTCCGAGACCGCCGCGAATGATGCCGCGATTGTCGAGCGACGAGGCGGCACTCAGAGACACGCCAGCGCCGCCGCTCCCAGCGGGAGCCAGGACGCCGCCATATCCCACGGCGCCGCTGCCGCCTATGCCGCCGGTGATGTTGCCAGTGTTGACAACCGAAAGTGCGGCCCCGACAAGGCCGGCACCGCCAGCGCCTCCGACGCCACCACCTCCAGCGCCGACGGCTGCGCCGGCCGTCCCGCCGGTGCCCCCAGCGATTGTCCCGGTGTTGGTGAAGCTGGCACCTGTGGCACTGAATTGAACGCCCACGCCACCGCTGCCGCCACTACCGCCGGTGTCAGGATACGGGGGGCCACCGTAAATTCCCGACTTGCCGCCGTCGCCGCCACTGCCACCGGTGATGGTCCCGCTATTGCTGCTGACGCCGTTGCCGGTGATCACCGCTCCGTACCCGCCTGCCCCGCCACCGCCGCCGCCGCCCGCGCCCCCCGAATTGGCGTCGCCGCCCTTGCCGCCTCGGCCGCCGACCATCGTCCCAGTGTTGGTCAGAATCGTTGTGCCGGCGCCGTTGCCATTGTATCCGCCGCCACCGCCGCTTCCGCCCAGGAGGCCGGTCTGTCCGTCATGGCCGTTCGGATCGCCCGCCGTACCTCCGGTGCCACCAGGAAGACCGCCGAACGCACTACCGCCGTCACCGCCTCCAGCGCCGCCGCCGCCGGCCCCAGCCAACGAATCAGGACGCACGCTATCGCCCGGATTCCCGGTATAACCAACGCCGCCAGCAGCAGGGAACCAGCCGAACCCGGCGCCGCCCCGGCCGCCATCAGCCCACGCCGCCATGGTGAAGCCGATAACCACACAAAAGGCTGTGGAACCGACACGCATGACGCGCCGGACCTGACGATGACGATAGCCGTCGCCCCGCGACTGGCGGTCCGAACATTTCCACGTCATTGCAGCCCCCACGACACTACCAATTTTCCGCACGCGCCTGTGGTTGCCGCAAAGCCATTTGCACGACTTCTGATCACGTCAACCTGTGCGGCGACTTGCCCATCACCGATGCCGATGTTCGCGAGAAAGTTCGCGACATTGGACTTCAGCAACGTTGATACTTACGCTGGCTCCTCAACGACGCCGAGGAAACAACGCACGCACCCAAACAGTCTTCGATGAA
Source organism: Bradyrhizobium sp. Ses1 (assembly GCF_059512365.1). Lineage (NCBI taxonomy): Bacteria > Pseudomonadati > Pseudomonadota > Alphaproteobacteria > Hyphomicrobiales > Nitrobacteraceae > Bradyrhizobium > Bradyrhizobium sp. Ses1. Next base: position 24,462 of record NZ_JCAMOQ010000032.1, on the reverse strand, counting down.
TCACGATCTGACTACTAACCGCAAGGGTATACAGGCGGTGGCGTGAGCGTTAAGAAAAACGAGCGAGGCTTTGCTGCAACAGATCGGGTTCCCGATTGCTGCAAACTGCGCGCAAAATAGATTCAATCTCAACCAGAAACTGCAACGCAGAATCCCATGGACAACAGGGACAATGATCTCGACGCCGAGATCATTCGCCTTTCCGAGTCCGAGCCCGATCTGAACGCGCCGCCTAGATTAGCGTGCCGTTCACGAGCATCATTCGCCTGATCGACGCGGAAGTTGTGAGCTTCTCCGAATTCCATCACGCGAGCCAGGGCGTCGCCACGATCAACGCGCACGTCAAGGCGATCAACAGCAAGATCGACTCGGACAGCCGCCGTGCGGCCATCGTCATCGCCCACACCACACCGCCTTTCGCCGATCTGCCGCCGCTCTGGAAGCTCGGCCTCGAGGCGTGGGGCAGCCAGGCGCAGCCGTAAGCTTCTTGGTCAGTAGCAGCGCGTGATGTTGACGGTGTGCTCACCGCCGCGCCGTCCGGGGACCGTCACGCTCTCCGAGGGGCAGCTCGAGACATAGGGTCGATCGGAAGGTTCAACCATTGGCGGATAGCGATGGGCCCAGTCCCAGGGGACGTCATAGGTGTAGGTGTTGCGGAAGTCGCCCGAGACCGATTGCGGTTGCGGCGTGCCGGCGATGCCTTCGCTGGCCGGTGGCGCATAGAAGTCGCCTGCTACGCCCGGCCAGAAACCACCGACAAAACCTCTCCGATGCGGCCGGAACGCAGGACCAACGTGCCCGCGCACGACCGACGGCGCCGAAGCAACCCCGGCGCGCGCTGCTCCTCCCGACCTCGCGGATGCATCATTCGCAGCGAACAGAAGCGCTGCTGCGCCAACAGACGCGATCAACGCGCCACAGATTCGATAGCTCATGGTACGCACCAACTCGCCGGTTACGGAGCCGCACTCGGCGCACGCTAGGCCATGCGCTTTCGTGCCGCCAACGCATACTTAACTGGTAGTTAAGCAGTAATATTAACAGCCAGCTATTGTCTCAAAAGCTCGGGATCGGCCGCGCGCGCGACCGGCATCCCACGGAAGGGAAGGCAAGCTTACGCCGCCTTCTTGTTCTCGGCGAGATTGGCAAGTTGCCGCAGGATTTCCGTTGTCCCTGCAAGCCGTTCCTCCGGAGTCTTCCATTCCTGGAAGAACACGACCTTCATGTCGGGCCGCACCTTGGCGGCTTGGCCATGCTGGCGGATGAAGGCAACCAAGCGGTCCGGCTGGGCAAAGGCATTGTCGCGGAACGAGATCACGGCGCCCTTCGGGCCGGCATCGACCTTCTCGACATTGGCGCGGCGGCAGTAGGCCTTGATGGTGGCGACCTTGAACAGATAGCGCACCTCGTCGGGCAGCACGCCGAAGCGGTCGCGCATCTCGACTGCGAAATTGTCGATCTCCTCTTCGGTGTCGAGATCGGCGAGCCGCCGGTACAGCGACAGCCGCACCGAAAGATCGTTGACGTAATCCTCCGGAATGAGCACGGGCATGCCGATCGTGATCTGCGGCGACCAGCGGTCGGCGGCAGGCTCGGCGACGCCGGCTTTGAGGTTGACGATCGCCTCCTCCAGCATCGACTGATAGAGCTCGAAGCCGACTTCCTTGATGTGACCGGACTGCTCCTCGCCGAGCAGATTGCCGGCGCCGCGGATGTCGAGGTCGTGCGACGCGAGCTGGAAGCCCGCGCCCAGCGTCTCCAGCGACTGCAGCACCTTGAGCCGCCGTTCGGCCTGCGCCGTGATCTTCTGCTGCGCCGGCAGCGTGAACAGCGCATAGGCCCGCAGCTTCGAGCGACCGACGCGGCCGCGGAGCTGATAGAGCTGGGCAAGGCCGAACATGTCGGCGCGATGCACGATCAGCGTGTTGGCATTGGGGATATCGAGCCCTGACTCGACGATCGTGGTCGACAGCAGGATGTCGTATTTGCCGTCGTAGAACGCCGACATGATGTCCTCGATCACGGTCGGCGGCATCTGGCCGTGCGCCACCGCGACCTTCATCTCCGGCACGTTCTTGTCGAGGAAGTCCTTGACACCAGCGAGATCCTCGATCCGCGGCACCACATAGAACGCCTGTCCGCCGCGATAACGCTCGCGAAGCAGCGCCTCGCGAATCATCAAGGGATCATGCGGCGCGACGAAGGTGCGCACCGCGAGCCGGTCGACCGGGGGCGAGGCAATGATCGAGAGCTCGCGCACGCCGGTCAGTGCAAGCTGCAGCGTGCGCGGGATCGGCGTCGCGGACAGCGTCAGCACATGCACCTGCGCCCGGAGCTGCTTCAGCCGCTCCTTGTGGCCGACGCCGAAATGCTGTTCCTCGTCGACGATCAAAAGGCCCAGGTCCTTGAACTTGATCGACTTGCCGAGCAGCGCATGGGTGCCGACGACGACATCGACGCTGCCGTCAGTGAGCCCCTTCTTGACCTGCGTCAGCTCCTTTGTCGGGATCAGCCGCGAGGCCTGCGCGACATTGACCGGGAAGCCGCGGAAGCGCTCGGCAAAGGTCTTGCTGTGCTGGCGCGCGAGCAGCGTGGTCGGCACCACCACCGCAACCTGCTTGCCGTCGAGCGCGACCGCAAATGCCGCGCGCAGCGCCACTTCGGTCTTGCCGAAGCCGACATCGCCGCAGATCAGCCGGTCCATGGGGCGGCCGCTCTCGAGGTCCTTCAGCGTCGAGTTGATCGCGCCGAGCTGGTCCTCGGTCTCCTCATAGGGGAAGCGCGCGCAGAACTCGTCATAGACATGCGGCTGCACCGGCATCTTCGGCGCTTCATGCAGCATGCGCTCGGCCGCGATCTTGATCAATTCGCCCGCGATCTCGCGGATGCGGTTCTTCAGTTTCGCCTTGCGCGCCTGCCAGCCGGTGCCGCCGAGACGATCCAATTCGACATTGGCGCTGTCGGAGCCGTAGCGCGACAGCAGCTCGATGTTCTCGACCGGCAAAAACAGTTTTGTCTCCGCCGCATAATGCAGCTCGAGACAGTCATGCGGCGCGCCCCCGACCTCCAGCGTCTGCAGGCCGACGAAGCGGCCGATGCCGTGCTCGACATGGACGACGAGATCGCCGGCCGACAGGCTCGTGACCTCCGAGATGAAGTTGTCGAGCTTGCGATGCGCCTTGCGCGGCCGCACCAGGCGGTCGCCCAGGATATCCTGCTCGCTGATGACGGCGACATCGTCGGTCTCGAAGCCCGATTCCATGCCGAGCACAGCGAGCATTGCCTCGTTGCGCGGCGTCGCCTGCACCATGCGCCAGGTGTTGACGTTGGTGACATTGTGGAGCTTGTGGTCCTGAAGCATCGAGCCCATGCGGTCGCGCGAGCCCTCGCTCCACAACGCAATCACCACCTTCTTGCGCTGCGCCTGCAGGGCCTGCACATGGGCGGCGACGGCCTGGAACACGTTGATGGAGGTATCGGCGCGCTCCGGCGCGAAGTTGCGGCCCTGCCGCGCGCCGGCGTCGAACACCTCCGTGCTGCCTTCGGGCACGGCAAACGGCGTCAGCCGCGCCAGTGCGCCATCGTTCAGGCGCTGCGTCCATTCTGCCTCGGTGAGATAGAGCTGGTCCGGCGGCAGGGGCTTGTAGATCGCGCCGCCACCGGGATGCTCCATCGCCTCGCGCCGCGCGTCATAGTAGTCGACAATCTGCTTGAAGCGCTCGCGCGCGGCGTCCTCGCCCTGCGGCTCGATCGCAATCGGCGCGCCGTCGAGATAGTCGAGCAGCGTGTCCATCCGCTCCTGGAACAGCGGCAGCCAGTGCTCCATGCCGGGATGGCGGCGGCCTTCGGTGACGGCTTCATACAACGCATCGTCGCGCTCCGGCGCGCCGAAGGCGGCGACATAGCCCATCCGGAAGCGACGGATGGTTTCCGTGGTGAGCTGGAATTCCGAGACCGGAACCAGATCGAGCCCGCGCATGTCCAGGAGCGTACGCTGGGTCTCGGCATCGAAGGTGCGGATCGATTCCAGGGAATCGCCGAAGAAATCGAAGCGCACGGGCTGCTCGAGCCCGGCCGGAAACAGGTCGAGGATGCCGCCGCGCACCGCATATTCGCCGGGCTCGCGCACGGTGGAGGAGCGCGTATAGCCATTGTGCTCAAGCCAGGCGACGATCGAGTCCATCGGCACGACATGGCCCGGCGCGACCGACAGCGCCTGCGCCGCCACCACCTCGCGCGCCGGCACCCGCTGCACGATGGCGTTCACGGTGGTCAGCACGATCAGAGGCTTGTCGCTGCCGGCGAGCCGCGACAGTCGTGCCAGCGTGGTCAGGCGCTGCGCCAGGACGCCACCATGCGGCGAGACACGGTCATAGGGCTGGCAGTCCCAGGCCGGGAACTGCATCACGGCAAGATCGGGCGCGAAGAATTCCAGTGCGCGGGCAAGCTGCTGCATCCGCGCCCCGTCGCGGCAGACCACGGCAAGGCTGACCGCCGGCCGCTTCGGCTTCGCCGCGATCGCGCGCGCGAGATCGGCGATGATGAGCCCCTCGGCCCCCTCCGCGACATTGGCAAAGGTCACCGCGCGCCCGGGGGCCAGCAGCGCGGCGGGCGATTTGGCTTGTGGTTTCATGTGTCGTGTTCCACCGCGCGAAACGCCTTGATGCGGGCAAACAGCGCCCCTGCCTCGTCAAGCGGCCTGTCGCCGATCAGCGCGGCATAGAGGTCGGGATCGGGCACCTCGAGCAGATGCTCCAGTTCGGACAGTTCGGCCTCCGAGAGGTTACCGATTTCGGCGTCGGCAAAGCGGCCGAGGATGAGGTCCATCTCGCGGGTGCCACGATGCCAGCAGCGAAACAATAGCCGCTTGCGGCGGTCGTCGAGCCCGCCGCTCGACCGTGTCGTTCCCGTCATGTCGCCAAATCCATCCAAACGCCAAAAGCCCGGACGTGCCGGGCGGGGGTGATATAGCGACTGGGATGACCGATGTCAGCCCTTCTTGTTCCCAATTATCAACGCCTCCCGTCATTGCCGGGCTTGACCCGGCAATCCATCCTCTCTTGAAGATGGATGCGCGGATCAAGTCCGCGCATGACGCGTCTCGCACGACGAAAGACCTGAATGCGCCCTGCTCTGCTCAATCCCCTGTTTGCGCCGGTCACGAGCCTGTCAGGCGTCGGGCCGAAGCAGGACAAGCTGCTCCGCTATCTGCTCGACCGCAGCGAGACGCCGCGGCTGGTCGATCTGTTGCTGCATCTGCCCGCAAGCGTGATCGACCGCCGCGCGCGGCCGAAGATCCGCGACGCGGTTCCGGGCACGGTGGTGACGCTTGAGGTCACGATCGACCGCCATCGCCCGCCCCCGCCGCGCAATTCGCGTGCGCCCTATCTCGTCTATGCCAGCGACGACACCGCCGATGTGGTGCTCACCTTCTTCCGCGCCCAGCCGGGCTATGTCGAGAAGCTGCTTCCCGTCGGAACCAAGCGCTATGTCTCCGGCACCTTGCAGATGTACGACGGCATCCCCCAGATCGTGCATCCCGACCGCGTCGTCGATGAAGAGGGCTTTGCAAAACTCTCCGGCATCGATCCGGTCTATCCGCTGACCGAGGGACTTGCGATCGGCTCGCTCCGCCGTGCCATCGCGCAGGCGCTGCAGAAACTGCCCGCATTGCCAGAGTGGATCAGCCCGGAGGTGCTGCGCCGCTGCAGCTTTCCGCCGATCGCGGAAGCGCTGCAGCGTGTCCATGTGCCGGTCGAGCTCACCGACATCCTGCCTGACGGCCCGTTCTGGTCGCGCCTTGCCTTCGACGAGCTGCTCGCCGGGCAATTGGCGCTGGCGCTGATCCGCGCCCAACTCCGCCGGCCTGCCGGCGACCGCAATGCCGGTGACGGCCATCTGCGCAACAAGATCATCGACGCGCTGCCCTATGCACTGACGGCTTCGCAACGCTCCGCTATGGCGGCGATTGCAGAAGATCTGCGCCAGCCGGTGCGCATGCTGCGCCTGCTGCAGGGCGACGTCGGGTCCGGCAAGACCGTGGTGGCGCTGCTCGCGGCCGCGGCCGTCGCCGAAGTCGGCAAGCAGGCCGCGCTGATGGCGCCGACCGAAATCCTGGCGCGGCAGCACATCAAGACCATCGCCCCGCTTGCGGAGCGCGCCGGTCTTCGTGTCGCGATCCTCACCGGCCGCGAGAAGGGCAAGGAGCGGCGTGAACTGCTCGCCCGGCTCGAAGCCGGCGAGATCGACCTTTTGGTCGGCACCCATGCGCTGATCCAGGACGACGTGATCTTCAAGTCGCTGGCGCTTGCGATCGTCGACGAGCAGCATCGCTTCGGCGTGCGCGAGCGGCTGGCGCTGACATCGAAAGGCGAAGCGGTGGACGTGTTGGTGCTGAGCGCCACGCCGATCCCGCGCACGCTGGTGCTCACCTATTTCGGCGACATGGACATCTCCGAATTGCGAGAAAAACCGGCCGGCCGCCAGCCGATCGATACCCGCGCCGTGCCGGCGAGCCGCATCAGCGACGTCATCGACGCCGTCGGCCGCGCGCTGACGGCGGGCAAGCTGGTCTACTGGATCTGCCCGCTGGTGGAGGAATCCGAAGCCGAAGGCACCGAACACCTGACCAACGCGACGAAGCGGTTCGAGAGCCTGCAGAAGCGTTTCGGCGACAGTGTCGGCCTCGTCCACGGCCAGATGAAGGGCGCGGAGAAGGACGCCGTGATGGCGCAGTTCGCCGCGCATGAGATCACGCTGCTGGTCGCCACCACCGTGGTCGAGGTCGGCGTCGACGTGCCGGCAGCGACCATCATGGTGATCGAGAACGCAGAGCGTTTTGGACTTGCGCAACTGCACCAACTGCGCGGCCGGATCGGGCGCGGCTCGGAGGCGTCAACCTGCCTGCTACTCTACCAGGAGCCGCTCGGGGAGATCGCCAAAGCGCGGCTGAAAGTGATCCGCGAAACCACCGACGGCTTCCGTATCGCCGAGGAAGACCTGAAGCTGCGCGGCGAAGGCGACGTGCTCGGCATCCGCCAAAGCGGCCTTCCAGGCTACCGCATCGCGCGCCCTGAGGTGCACGGCCAGCTCATCGCGCAGGCCCGCGACGAAGCGCTACGCATCATGAAGGACAATCCGAAGCTGAAAGGCGAGCGCGGCGACGCCTTGCGCTGCCTGCTCTACCTGTTCGAACGTGACGAAGCGATCCCCCTGATCGGCGCGGGGTGACGTTCTTCCCCGTCATTGCGAGCGCAGCGAAGCAATCCATGGTACGGCAAGCGGGGACGTGGATTGCTTCGTCGCTTCGCTCCTCGCAATGACGGTGTTTGTGGCAGCAGGACCGCGCAACCCCAACCGCCGTCATTGCGAGCGCAAGCGAAGCAATCCACCTTTCCGCGGTCTCGAAAGCCAATGGATTGCTTCGTCGCTTTCGCTCCTCGCTATGACGGTGTAAGTTTGCGTTGTGGAGGGCGAACGAATGAAGCAGCCGTGCGTGTACATCGTCGCAAACAAGCGTCATGGAACGCTCTATGCGGGTGTGACATCGTATCTGCCGAAGAGGGCCTTTGAGCATCGCGAAGGACTCGTAGAAGGCTTTACGGCGAAATACGGCTGCAAGGTGCTGGTCTGGTACGAACTCCACGACACCATGCTCGACGCCATCGCGCGCGAAAAACAGATCAAGGCCGGCAGCCGCGCGAAGAAGATCGCCCTGATTGAAGCTGTGAACCCGGATTGGAAAGATTTGTACGACACGTTGATCTGACTGGCTCTTACCCCGTCATCGCGAGCGCGGCGAAGCAATCCATGCCTCCACGCACGCGGTGACAATGGATTGCTTCGTCGCTTCGCTCCTCGCAATGACGGTGGTAGCTTTTTAGCTATTCTTCGCCTTGCAGCTCTCGGCGAACGCCCGCAGCTTCGCGACGTCCTCGCCCGCGCCGCTCGCATCCGCAGCGATGTGCTCGAACAGCCGCGCGAATCCCTCATAGGCGAGACTGGCGGGATGATCCGGGCCGAGGAAAGCGGCGATCTCGCGCATCTCGGCGACCCAGCGATACGCCTTCGGCACCATATCGGGCAGCGCATTCCCGATCCGCGCCAAAATGTGCGGCTGGCTGAGTGCCAGTTCGTCGCGCAACGCGTCCGCGGCGCCCGCGCGCGTGGCCGCCAGCACCATGGCGGCGCCGACGGCCGTCAGGCCTTTGTTGATGCCCGCATACGACATCTTGAGCGCGGAAGCAGCGCCGACCGGCCCTTCGACGATGCGCAAGTCGAGACCGAATTGCTTGAGCACTGCGAGGTCCTGCGCATGTTCGCCCGAGACATAGAATGTCGGTCCGGCTGAGCCTGGTTTCGGCGGCAGGCCGATGACCGCGCCATCGACGAAGCGCGCGCCGGAAGCCGCGATGATGTCGGCGACTTTCTGCACCGTCTCGACATTGACGGCATTGCAATCGACGACGACAGGTCTCGTTCGGTGTTTCGCGATATTGGCCGCCAACTGCTCGGCCAGCGCGATCGCCTCGCCGGGTGGCACGATCGACAAGATGATGTCGGCAGCGGCGATATCAGCGTCGTCGGCCGCCATCATGCCGGCGGCAGCCGCGCGTTTGGCGCTCGCTTCGCTCCGGCCGTGAAGTGAGGTCAGGACGCGGGCGCCGTGTTCGGCCAGGCGTTGCGCCACCGCGCTGCCCATGGCGCCCGGCGCGAGGATCGCGATCGTATTGGACATGATGGATCCTGAAGGGTTTTGTAAGACCGCACTTGTAGAACGATCCGAAGGCGAACACGAGTTCGCCTCACCTTCAAAATCGGGAGAGCCCTATTCCACTTTCGCAGGCGCAGGCTTCGGCTGCAGCGTGGAGGCGGAGTTGGCGATGCGGGCGGCATTGGCGACACCGGCCAGCGCGGCGACGCGCTTTGCATCGCCGGAGCCCGGCTGGACGACGCCGGCGGACATGATCAATGTCGCGGCATCCTCGGCGCTCAGCTCGACTTCGATGATCTTGCTCTTCGGCACGTAGAAGAAAAAGCCGGTGGTCGGATTCGGCGAGCATGGCAGGAACACCGAGATGTGTTCCTCCTCGCCCGGCAGACTCGCCGCGATGTTCGCGCTCGGCGATTGCGAGATCAGGACGATCGACCACATGCCCGGCGAGGGAAATTCGACCAGGCCGACGCGGCGGAAGCTCGATCCGTTGCCCGAGAACAGCGTCTCGAACACCTGCTTGAGGCCGCGATAGATCGCGCGCACCGCCGGAATCCGCCCCAGCAGCCGCTCGCCGAGATCGACCAGCGTCCGTCCGATCAAATTCGCGGTAAGGAAACCGAGCAGCGTCAGCGCGATCACCGCGACGACCAGCCCGGAACCGGGCACGCCGAATGGCAGGTAGGTTTCAGGGCGATAGGCCGAAGGCACGAACGGTCGCACCAGGCCGTCGACCCAGGTCACGAACCACCAGGTCAGATAGAGGGTGATCGCGACCGGCCCCGTGACGATCAGCCCGGTCAGGAAATAGTTTCGAAAGCGGGCCATCAGGCCGCGCGGGCCGTCTGGCGAGTGTTCGCCCGGGGGCGGGATCGGAGGCGGATTCTCGGGGCTCATTATGGTTCCAGGTCGCAGGGCGCAGCCAGAATCTCCCAGCTAAGCCATCCTAGCAGGTTTTTGAAGGGCCAACGTAATCCGGGCGGTTGCGGCTATTCGACCGTAACCGACTTCGCAAGGTTGCGCGGCTGGTCGACGTCCGTGCCCATGACCACTGCGGTATGATAGGCGAGGAGCTGCACCGGAACGGCATAGACTATCGGCGTAAAGGCCGCCGCCATGTCCGGTAGCACGATCGTGACCAGGGAATCGACGGTCGCCTCCGCCGCCCCCTTGGCATCGGTCATCAGGATGATGTTGCCGCCGCGGGCGGCCACTTCCTGCATGTTGGAGACGGTCTTCTCGAACACCTTGTCGAAAGGCGCGATCACCACGACCGGCATGTTCTCGTCGATCAGCGCGATCGGCCCGTGCTTGAGCTCGCCGGCGGCATAGCCCTCGGCGTGGATGTAGGAAATCTCCTTCAGCTTCAGCGCACCCTCGAGCGCGAGCGGATAGCTGGTGCCGCGGCCGAGATAGAGCACATCGTGCGATTTGGAGATCTCGCGCGCGAGCTTCTCGATCTGCGGCTCCGTGGTCAGCGCCGCCGCGATCAATCGGGGAATCTCGATGAGGCCGTGCACGAGCTTGGCTTCGTCCGCGTCCGACAGTTCGCCGCGCGCCTTGCCGGCGGCGACCGCGAGCGAGGCCAGCACCATGAGCTGGCAGGTGAAGGCCTTGGTCGAGGCGACGCCGATCTCGGGGCCGGCCAGCGTCTGCAGCACGGTCTCGCTCTCGCGCGCGATCGTCGAGGTCGGCACGTTCACCACCGAAACCGTATGCGCGCCCTGCTCTTTCGCGTAACGCAACGCGGCCAGCGTGTCGGCAGTCTCGCCGGATTGCGAGATGAAGATCGCAAGATCGCCTTTCCGCAAAGGCGCCTCGCGGTAGCGGAATTCGGACGCGATATCGATCTCGACCGGCAGGCGCGAGAACCGCTCCAGCCAATATTTCCCGACATAGCCCGCATAGTTCGCGGTGCCGCAGGCGGTGATCGAGACGCGCTGGATATCCTTGAAATCGAACGGCAGCTTGACCGGCAACGTGACCCGCTCGGTCGCCATGTCGATATAGCGGGCGAGCGTGTGGCCAACCACTTCCGGTTGCTCGTGGATTTCCTTGGCCATGAAGTGGCGGTAGTTGGCCTTATCGACCAGGAATGCCGATGCGCCTGACTTCAGCACCTCGCGGTTGGCGACCGCGCCATGCTCGTCATAGATCACGCCGACCTCGCGCGACAGCACCACCCAGTCGCCGTCCTCGAGATAGCTGATCGTATCGGTGAACGGCGCCAGCGCGATCGCGTCCGATCCCAGATACATTTCGCCGTCGCCATGCCCGACCGCGAGCGGCGAACCCTTGCGGGCGCCGATCAAGAGATCATTGTGGCCGTTGAACAGGAACGCCAGCGCGAACGCGCCGCGGAGCTGCGGCAGCGACGCCTTCACCGCCTCCTGCGGCGAATAGCCCTTCAGGAGGTAGGAGTTGACGAGATGGGCGACGACCTCGGTGTCGGTTTCGCTGGAGAATTTCGCGCCCTGCTTCTCGAGCTCTTGGCGCAATTCGCGAAAATTCTCGATGATGCCGTTGTGGACGACAGCGACATTGTCCGTCGCATGCGGATGCGCATTGCCCTCGGTCGGCCGGCCATGCGTCGCCCAGCGCGTATGCCCGATGCCGGTGTGGCCATCGAGCGGCTCGGCGTGCAACCGCGCTTCCAGGTTCTTCAATTTTCCTTCCGCGCGCCGCCGCACCAGATGGTCGCCCTCCAGCGTGGCGACACCAGCGGAATCATAGCCGCGATACTCAAGTCGCTTGAGCGAATCGACCAGTTGCTCCGCAACCGGTGCCCGTCCGAGAATGCCGATAATGCCGCACATGCGGATCAAAATCCCCAAATCGCCGAAAATTTGCCAAACCGACGACACGCTCCCTTAACGGGAAACGCGGGCACCAACAAACTCAATAATTATTGCGGATTGAGACAACGTTAAAGGAAAGATTAACGGGTGCGGCAGACGGATCCAACCTGCCCCTTCCTGTCGCCACAAACCGCCGCAGTCATTCCGGGGCGTCCGAAGGACGAGCCCGGAATCCATTGGGCCGCAGGTGCGGGGGAGAAATGGATTCCGGGTTCGATGCTATCGCATCGTCCCGGAATGACAGCGTCGTTCCGTCGAAAGAGAGCACGACATCGTAGATGGGTAGAGCGATGGGTTTCGCTTCCGCTCTGCCCATCCTACGCGACAAGCAATCTACGGCGTCAGCTTCCCTTCGCGGCCTTCGCTTTCATCTTGATCTCGCGATAGCGCGCCGCGCCGCCTTCGCGGACGGATTGCGGGCTGCGTTCGACCGCCATCGCATCGTCGGGCACGTCCTTGGTGATGACGGAGCCCGAGCCGATATAGGCGCCGGCGCCGATCTTCACGGGCGCGACCAGCGAGGAATTGGTGCCGATGAAGGCGCCCTTGCCGATCAGGGTCTTGTGCTTGAGGAAGCCGTCATAATTGCACGTGATGGTGCCGGCACCGAGATTGGAGTTGGCGCCGACATGGGCGTCGCCAACGTAAGAGAGATGATTGACCTTGACGCCCTCCTCCAGGATCGCAGCCTTGGTCTCCACGAAATTGCCGATCCGCGAGCCGTCGCCGAGCGAGGTGCCGGGCCGCAGCCGCGCATAGGGACCGATCGAGACCTTGTTGCCGATCGTGGCCTCGACGATGTGCGAGAAGGAGTGGATCACCGCGCCATCGCCGATGCTCACGCCGGGGCCGATCACCACGAAGGGCTCGATGGTGACGTCACGGCCGAATTTGGTGTCGGCGGCGAGATAGACGGTCTCCGGCGCGATCAGCGTCACGCCGGCCTCCATCGCAGCCTTGCGCAACCGCGCCTGCAGTACCGCTTCGGCTTCCGCAAGCTGCGCCTTGGTGTTGATGCCGCGCACTTCGTCTTCGCTGGTCTCGATCACGACGGCCTCCAATCCTTTTTCACGTACGATGGCGACGGCATCGGTCAGGTAATATTCGCCCTTGGCATTGGCATTGCCGATCTCATCGAGGATGCCGAGCGCTTTGCGCCCGTCGAACGCCATCACGCCGGCATTGCACAGCGTGATCTTGCGTTCCTCGGCGCTGGCGTCGGCCTGCTCGCGGATCGCAACGAGCCTGCCGTTCTCGACCACCAGCCGGCCGTAGCCGGTGGGATTGGCGGCGCGGAAGCCGAGCACCGCGAGCGCGGCGCCATTCTTCAGCGGCGCGCGCAGTCGCTCGAAGGTCTCCGCCGATATCAGCGGCGTGTCGCCGAACGCGATCAGGAGATCGTCGGCTCCAGCAGCGATCGCCTCGCGCGCCGCCAGCACCGCATGGGCCGTGCCGAGCCGCTCGCGCTGCACGAAGGTACTGGCGTCAGAACGGACCCGCCGCGACTCATCCGCGACCGCCTGATGGTCCGGCCCGACCACCACCGCCAGCGAAGCGCCTGTGCCATTCGGCGCGGCACGCAGCACATGGGACAGCAGCGACTGTCCGGCGACGGGATGCAGCACCTTCGGCAGCGAGGATCGCATGCGCGTGCCCTCGCCGGCCGCGAGCACCACCGTCTGGCTGGATCGAGCAGTCATCAAAACCCTCAAATATTGTCCGCGGATCGCGCCAAGCCGTCTTAATTGGTTTCCCCGGGAGAGGAAACCTATTCGCCTTCCGGGTTGGCTACGGATCAGGTTCCCCGCGCATTTCCTGTTAATCTTTGCGGCGTGATTCGGCGGGCCTTGAGGAGGGCCAAAGGGGTTTTGGCCAAAGATCCTGACAATCTGGCAGGCGATCTCGGCGCGGAAAGCACCGGCGGTTTGTTTACAGGCCTGCTTGCCGAGGAAGACGAATTCGACCGCCGCACGCTGTGGCGACTCGGCTCCTGGGGTTTTGCCGCGGTCGGCGCCGTCACGCTCGCGGTCCTCGCCAACCAGTCCTCGCTTGGGTGGCGGCGCGACCAGGGTGCCGCCGCGGAGGTGGCGCGGCAGGCGCAGCAGATCCAGATGCTCACCAAGGAGAGCCAGAACGAGGCGCGGCGGCTTGCGTCCGCGATCGAGACGCTCAATTCGGACCGCGACCGGCTCTACGCCCGCGTCACCGTGCTGGAGCAAGGACTGGATTCGGTTACCGGCACGATCGCGAAGCAGAGCACGGCGGCTGCACCACAGCCCGCCCACTCGCCATATCCCGCGTGGGTGCAAGAGCCGGCAGCGCATCATGCCTCGGCTCCGGTCGTGGCCCCAGTCGCGGCAACGACACCCGCTCCAACCGCGCCCGAGAAACCAGCCGCCGAAAAGCCCCCGGTGCTGGCTTCGGACAAGCCACTGGCCGCTGCGAGCGAGAAGCCGCCCGTGGAGAAACCGCCGGTCGTTGCTGCCAACACGGCACCCGCCGCCCCCGTGCCAGCCAGCAATCCGGACCCGGCCGATGCCGCGGCAGCGCCATTGCCCGCGATGCCGCTCGTCGGCGCGGCGTCGATAATCGGACCGCCCGTTCCTGCCGCGAGCAAGCAAGTCGAGCCGGCCATGCCCGCTGCCACGGTCACCGCCAGCCCCATGCCCGAGGTGGTCGCCGCGGCACCTGCCGCTGGTGACGCGGAGAAAGCGAAAGAGGACGCCGGCGCGCCGAAAGCCGAGGTGCTGCATACCGAATTCGGGGTCGATCTCGGCACCGCCAATACGGTGCCGGGGCTGCGCGCGTTGTGGCGAGGCCTGTTGAAATCGCGCTCGAACGCTCCACTGTTCAACCTGCGCCCGATCATCGTCATCAAGGAAGGCGCCAACGGGCTCGGCATGCAGCTTCGCCTGGTTGCCGGCCCGCTGCGCGACGCCGGGGCCGCGGCGAAAATCTGCGCGGTGCTCGCCGAGAACGGCCGCCCTTGCGAGACCGCTGTTTTCGACGGCCAGCGCCTGACGCTCAAGGACGAGCCGGAGCCGACGGCTCCCAACAAGCCCGCACCACGCCGGCACGCGGCACCGAAAAGAGCGGCAGCTCCAGTGGTGGTCGAGGAGCCGCCGAAGAAGCCGGAGCCGCCTTCCGCAGTCTCGGCGATCACCTCAATGTTCGGTCGCAAGGAGCAATAATGGCGTGACCGCAAGACGTTGCGGCGACATTTTCACTCGCTTTCATGCCGCCCGAAGCGGCTTGTCCTCGTCCCCTTTCCCGACCATATTCGCGCGATGACAAAGACCCCGTTTCGCCTTACGCCCTATCAGGTGCAGTTCCTGCTGATCGTCGGTTTCCTCACCGTCGGTTACGCACTTTACGTGCGCTATCTCGTGATCGAATTCTCAACTGTCGCGCTCGCCTGCGATGCGGGCCTGCAGACCATGAACTGCAAGGTGCGCGCGCTGGCGACGACCCTGTTCCGGAACTCGGTGTTCGGCATCGTCGCGCTCGTGATCGCGACACTGCACGTGCTGCGGCCGTCGATCGTCCTGATGACCGGCGGGCTGATCGCGGCGGGGTTCGGGATCGTGCTCTACAATGTCGCGCTGTCGGGGATCGCGATCGGCCTGCTCATTTTGGGCTTTGCGCGACCCGCGCCCGCCACAGCGTAAGCGCCAGCAACACATACATCGCGCAGGTCCAGACCGACTGCCAGTTGTCGGTACCCTCGTTGAGGAAGATATAGCCGGCCGCAACCAGCAGAAGGCCGGCGAACACGGCCTCCGCGATCGGCCTTACCCCTTCCTGCGGCCGGTTGAGCAGCATCAGCAGCGCAAACGGCACCACCGCCATGGTGAGCGAGGCGAACGGAAAGTCCTTGTAGCGCGGGTCGAAGGTGAAGCCGAGTGCGGTTTCTGCCCCGATCACCGTCGTCACGATCAGCGACAGGCCGAGCAGCGCTGTGAGCAAGGTGCCGTGCCGGTACTGGCGCGGTCCGAGCAGTTCGAGGAAGGTCGGCAGCGACTTGCCCTCCATCAGCGCGTGAGCCGACAGGATCGGCGCGAGGATGGCTGCCGCAAGCAGCGTCCCCCATTGCATCCAGCCGCCGGTCCCGTAGCTCTCATAGATCATCTTGTCGATGGCAACCCCGAGCAGGATCCCGGCGCTGGTTGCGGAGACGCCGACCGCGATCCAGGACATGATCCGCGGCGCCCATGGCCGCCGCCGGACCGCCAGCCAGGCCACGAGGAAGGTGACGAAGCCCAGCCCCAGGCCGGCGCCCATGTACCATTTCCAAAGCGGGTAATTGCTGATGGCGACTCCGGGCGGGTACTTCACCACGCGATTGACGGAGTCGAACAGGCCCCAATAGCCGCCGACCGTACCCTCGAGCTGGCGCTTCCAGGGCTGGTCATAGGCCTCGATCAGATTGACGCGGAAGCCCTCGCGCTTGGCGAGATCGAGGATTTCCGAGACGATCCGCGCCTGGTTGGTGCGCGATGGCAGCGCCCCCTCGCGCATCCTGCCCATGCTCGGCCAGCCAGTCTCGCCGATCAGTATCTCCTTGTTCGGGAATGCCACCGCCATCCGCTTACGGATGGCATCCACGTGCGCAGCAGCGAATTTCGCCCGCACTGGCATGTCCTCCCAGTAAGGCAGGATGTGAATGGTGACGAAATCGACGGCGTCGTAGACCTCGCGGTTGCGCAGCCAGAATTCCCAGACATCGGCATAGGTCACGGGCACCTGGACCTGGGCCTTCACCGCGCGGACATAGGCGGCGAGATCCGCGGTCGTCATCTCGCCGCGCAGCAGCACTTCGTTGCCGACGACCAGCGCCGTGATCACACCCGGATATTGCTTGGCGAGCCCGACCGCGACCGCGATCTGGGTCTGGTTCTTGATCCGGTCGCTGCCGAGCCAGATGCCCTGGATGACTTTCAGTCCGACCTTCGCCGCTATGCCTGGCACCTGGTCGAGCCCGTTCTCGATCGAATAAGTGCGCACGCACTCGGTGACCTTGGCGAGATCAGCCAGGTCCTGCGCGATCTGCTCCGCCGGAATGTGCGTGGTGGGGATCAGCGGCGTCTGCGTATCGCGGAACGGCGCATAGGAGACGCATTGCAGCTTTGCATTCGGGTCGATCGGCGCACGCGCAAGCGTAATCGGTGTGGCGAGCCACCACCACACGGCCGCAATCAAACCCAGCGATATCAGGAGAAGCGCCAGTGGCGTACGAAGAGAAATCGGTTCCATCCTCCGGGGACCGTCGATTAACCGGTCGGGCGCCGTCTGCCAAGAGCACGAGTCGGGCAATACCATGGTTGTCCTGCGACAGTTTTGCGCTGTTGCGATAAAGTTGTGACTTTGCTGGACAAAATCTGAAATACCGGTCATGGGATTCCGCCAGCGTCTCCGCCGCACTGGAGACCTATTTGGACGGCATTACGCCATGGCCGTTTGAGATGATTTGTTGGGCGGGAAATCGATCGGGGAAGGTATGGGTGGACGGGTGCTTCAGTTCAAAATCGCGGTCTTGCGCCATTTCGCCACCGCCGGCCTCGCGCTTCTGATCGGTACCGGTGCCGCTTTCTCCCAAAGCGGCACGCCGAATCCGCAGGAGCAGTCGAAGCAGGGAAACGCTCCGTCCGACGTCACCAAGGACAATCAGCGCAAGACCGACGAATTCGTCGAGGCCACGCAGGCGATCAACGGCCCCGCCGGAAACCCGGAATGCGTCTGGCTCGGCCGGCGCGTGGTGCGGCTGATGTGGCTTGATGACCTCGACACCGCCTTCCGCCACCTTGACCTTTACGATCGCTTCGGCTGCCCCGGCGGCCATGTGCAGGCGACCTTCCGCTGCCTGACCCGGTTTGGCGCCACGATCGACGACAAGGTGCCGCGCAGCCTCGATGGCCGCATCCACGCTTGCTGGATCAACCCCGGCGCCCAGCCTCCGGCGGCCGCAGCCGCTGCGGCAGCGCCCAACCCGCAAGCGCCGCCCGCCACGGCTGGCAACGCTGCGCCGGCACCTGCCGCCTCACCTTCTCCAGCGCCGACGGCCTCGCCGTCGCCGGCCGCGAAATAACCGCCTTCGACTTTGGAACGAACGCGACTTCCGTCATTTGAGCTGCGTGGCGCCCTCAAAACGCCATGCGGTCATATCAGTTGTGGAATCGCGTGGCAGGATTATCTTGCAGTTTACCGCCATGTCGGTCGAACCTAGGGGACGGGTTCGCTTTCTCCTTTCATAGCAGCCCCGTATGGTTTAGCCGCGATGCGCGCTGTCGCCGCCGTTCTGTTGCTTGTCACCGCCGTGCATGCCGCGCTCTGGGGCCTTCTGCAGGAAAAGCAGCAGGCTCCTGACTTCCGCGGCATGCTGCCGAGCGTCTCCTATGCGCCGTTCGATGGCAGCGCACATCCCGACGTCGACAATATCCCGCAAGCCGAAAAGATTCGCGCCGACCTGAAGAAGCTGTCGACGATGACGCGCGCGGTCCGCCTGTATTCGTCGACGGGCGGCGTTGAACTGGTTCCGCCGATCGCCGCCGAATTCGGCTTGAAGGTCATGGTCGGCGCCTGGATCGACAAGAATTCCGAGCGCAACGAGCGCGAGATCGACGCCGCGATTAACCTCGCCCGGCGCAACAGCAACGTGATCGGCGTCGTCGTCGGAAACGAAGTGATCTACCGCGGCGAGCAGAAGATCGACGACCTGATCGAGATGATCAAGCGCGTCAAGAAATCGGTCAATGTCCCCGTCACCACAGGCGAAATCTGGAACATCTGGCGTGACAATCCGCAGCTCGCCAATTCCGTCGATTTCATCGCCGCCCACGTCCTGCCCTACTGGGAGAACTTCACCGCCCAACAGGCCGTCGACCAGGCGGTCGCCATGTTCCAGCTCTTGCGCGACCAGTTCCCGGGCAAGCGCATCGTGATCGCCGAATTCGGCTGGCCGAGTGCGGGCTACAATCTCCGGAATGCGGAGCCCGGCCCGTTCGAGCAGGCCTCGGTGCTGCGCAATTTCGTCACCCGCGCCGAAGCCATCGGCATGGACTACAACATCGTCGAGGCGATCGATCAGCCCTGGAAATTCTTCGAAGGCGGCGTCGGCCCGTACTGGGGCATCCTGAATGCGTCCCGCGAGCCGAAATTCGCCTGGACCGGGCCGATCGTGAACGAGAATTACTGGAAGCTCGCGGTAATCGCCCTCCTCGTCGGCATCCTGATGTCGCTGCCGATCCTGCGCCTGGAACGACCGACGGTGATGCAGGCCTTGATACTCTCGGCTGCCGCCAATGGCGTCGGCGCCTGGGTTGCGACCGTCTTCGCCTATTGGGCCGGGCACTATTTCGTGTTCGGCTCGGCGTTCGCGATGACGCTCGGCCTGATCCTTCTCGTCCCCCTGATCCTGATCGCGATGGCGCGGATCGAGGAGATCGCCGATGTCGCCTTCGGCCGCGGTCCCCGGCGCCTGATCCAGAAGAGCGCAGCGGTAGCGCCCGCCACGATCGGCGAGCAGGTCACCTTCCCCAAGGTTTCAATCCACATCCCGGCTTATTACGAGCCGGTGGAGATGCTGAAGCAGACGCTCGATGCTGTGTCGCGGCTCGACTACCCCAATTTCGAATGCGTCTGCATCATCAACAACACGCCAGATCCCGCGTTCTGGCAGCCGATCCAGGATCATTGCCGCGCGCTCGGCGAGCGCTTCAAGTTCATCAATGCCGAGAAGGTCCAGGGCTTCAAGGCCGGCGCCTTGCGCATCGCCATGGACCGCACCGCGGCAGACGCCGAGATCATCGGCATTATCGATGCCGACTATGTCGTGCATCCGGACTGGCTGAAGGACCTCGTGCCCGTCTTCGCCGACCCGCGGGTCGGCCTGGTGCAGGCGCCGCAAGAGCATCGCGACGGCGACCGCTCGCTGATGCACTACATCATGAACGGCGAATATGCCGGCTTCTTCGACATCGGCATGGTCCAGCGCAACGAACACAACGCCATCATCGTGCATGGCACGATGTGCCTGATCCGCCGCGCCGCGATGGACATGGCCGGCGGCTGGTCCAGCGACACCATCTGCGAGGACACCGATCTCGGGCTTGCCATCATCGAGCGCGGCTGGCTGACGCATTACACCAACCAGCGCTACGGCGAAGGCCTACTGCCCGACACCTACGAGGCCTTCAAGAAGCAGCGACACCGCTGGGCCTATGGCGGCTTCCAGATCGTGAAAAAGCACTGGCGGCGCTTCCTGCCCGGTGCGAGCCGGCTCTCGCCCAACCAGCGCCGGGAATTTTCGCTGGGCTGGCTGAACTGGCTGGGCGCCGAGAGCCTCGGCGTCTTGGTCGCGATCCTCAACCTGATCTGGGTGCCGATCGTCGCCTTTGCCGACATCGCCATCCCCGACAAGATCCTGACGTTGCCGATCATCGCCTCCTTCGTCGTCTCGCTCGTGCATTTCGTGGCGCTGTACCGGATGCGGGTAAACGTGAAGGCCGGCCAGATGCTGGGCGCCATGATCGCGGCGATGAGCGTGCAATGGACCGTGTCGCGCGCCGTGGCGCAGGGACTGATCACCGAGCACCTGGCGTTCGCCCGCACCTCCAAGGGCGGCCTGTCGCGGATGTCGATTGAATTCCAGGCGTTCTGGGAAGCGGTGATCGGCGTCCTCCTCTGGGTCGGCGCCGCGGTCCTCATCGCCACCAACGGCTTCAAGCAGGTCCGCGAGATCTACATCTTCGCCGGCGTGCTGGTGCTGCAGAGCCTGCCTTTCCTCGCAGCGGTCGCGATCGCGATCCTGGAGAATTCGCGCATCAACTCGTTCTCGTTCTGGCGCAACAGCGCCATCCGTACTGCGGAACTGATCGGTCTGCGCCCGGTCGCCATGCCCACGATCGCCGCTCCTTCCCAGCAGGCCGCCTCCGAAATCCGCCGCGACGCCAACTGAGGCGCTATCCGGCCGTGGATTGATTTCGCGGCCGGGCTTGATGAAGCGGGACTAACCGCCAGCTATCTCAGGGCAATCCCGGGCCCGCACGACCACGCATTTGCTGCCCTCTGCGCTATTGACCCGTCGGCCCCCGCCCCCTACACAGCGCGGGCTGGAGCATGATCCGGAAAGGCGGGAGTCGGTTTCCGGCGGATCATGGTCAGACAAGAGCTGGAACGGGGTGACGGTTTAGAACATCGTTACCTCCAGGAAGTGAGCGCGTAGCTCAGGCGGTAGAGCACGTGACTTTTAATCATGGGGTCGAGGGTTCGAGTCCCTCCGCGCTCACCACAAATCGAAACATCATCAACAACTTAGCTTATTCTCGGTCCGTTCGCGGCGCTGACGGTCGACAATTCCAGCCTCCGAGTTGGCAAACCCTCGTTCGGACTTCGTTCACGGCCATCGCCGGAGCACACCTCGTTAGTTGCTTGTGATGCTGCCAGCCGCGAGCCCTAGCGGCTTGCCGCAGCGAACCCCACAGCGCATTTTTCATGTCATGGGCACCAAGCACGCGAGAGCATCTGCGGCGCATCCGTGCGCTCCGCTGCCGAGCAGGCGGCCAAGGCGCGCAAGGACGCAGATCGGCTCGCATGCCAAGCCTGGAACATGCGCATGCTGGCCTTTCACGGACCGGCGCAGCCCTCGCCTGCGCTCGGCGACGCGCTCAATGCCGGCTACAGCTATCTCGAGGTGAAGTGCCTGGGCTGCTGTACCCGTCAGACGGCCGCCCTCGACATCATCCGCCGGCGCAAGTCGACACCCATTCACGAGCTCGAGCGCTACATGCGCTGCAAGCTGTGCTCAGACGAACTCGGCTATCCCTACAAGCGCAGCCACCTGCTCGCGTTGCGGCCGAACAAGATCAGCGCGCAGGATCCGCCATCGACATGGTGGCCGGGCAAACGCTAAGGACATCTGATGTGCAATCTCTATTCGATAACCACCAACCAGGAAGCAATCCGCGCGCTGTTCCGGGTCGTAAACCGCTACGTCGGCAACCTGCCGCCGATGCCCGGCGTCTTTCCGGATTATCCGGCACCCGTGGTGCGCAACGCCGGCGACGGCCGTGAGCTGGCGCTGATGGGCTGGGGCATGCCGCCTCCGCCGAGCAAACCTGGTCCGCCCGTGACGAACATCGGCAACACCAAATCTCCGCACTGGCGCGGCTGGCTCAAGCCGGAGAACCGTAGCCTGGTCCCCCTCAACAGCTTCGCTGAATATGCGCCGGAGCCAAATCCGGCCACGAAGAAAAAGGACGTAGTCTGGTTCGCGCTGAATGAGGACCGAGGCGAACGCTGTCGTCAAACCGATCCATGACAAGGCCATGCCGGTCATCCTCACGACTGACGAGGAGCGCGACGTCTGGCTACGCGCGCCATGGGATGAGGCCAAGGCCCTGCAACGACCGCTGCCGGATGCCACGCTCAAGATCGTCATGCGCGGGCCCGACAAGGAAGATAGGCTCGCCGCATAAAGTTTGCTTATGCCGACGCCAGAGAGGAACGGAACGTCGTGGGTCCGCTTACATCTCCATGACGGAACGAATCTTGTACGAAAGCAGCAACGGGGACACCTGGTTCCTGGCGCGGGATCCGACTTCCAAAATGCCCGTCGTAAGGCATCAGCCGAATCTAAGCTCTGGAGGGCAGGTGTCCGACACGGCCATAGGTAAATTTCTTCGAGACGGAGCTAATGGGCCAGAACACCGAGCGCTCCTCGAGTTGATCGGCACGCTAATCGATGACTGATCGCACGCGGCCGCCCGTCGTCCATCGACGACGGAAGATCAGGCCCACTTATCTTCTTCGCGCCGGGCTTCGTCCTCATTGAGGCGCTCGGCCACGTCATCAGCGATAGGTGAATCTTCCGTCGTCGCGATCGGCGTGCCGTCCTGCTTCTTGATCGTTTTGCCTTCGGCACTCACGGGAAAATCGTCGGGCTTCAGCGGCTTCTTTGACGTCGACATCGCGTCTCCCTCCTGTGTGCCGACACAATAGCACGCGCTCCTAAGAAACGGGGGCCAGAACTCTCGCTTGGCTAGGTGCGTTCGCTTCGGAATACGCGCTCACTCGTTTTCATCCTCGCTAAGTTCCCGCTCTGCCTGTAACCAGAACTCTAGATCCCGTCCCGTAGGCCGCCCGTGCTGTTCCCAGAGTTCGTGGGCACGAGCCCTGATTGCTTGCTTGGACCGGCGCGCAGCTAAGCGCCGTTGCAGGCTCTCTCCCAGATCCTCGACGAACGCCTTGAGCCGCTGATAGGTCGTTTGGTCGGTTATCTCGGAAGCCAGCCGCTTCGCTTGCTCGAGCTGGCGCTGTAACTCTTGGCGATCGGTGCTCTGGCTCATGGTCACCTCCGCCGGAAATAAGTCGGCAAAATTGTTCATTTTTGGCTTGTTTGAGAAGCGGGGCCATGAGGTGCGCCCCGTATGCGAAAATCACGCCTGCTGGCAACGAGTTGTTCGCGTAAGTCACGACATAGCGGTCTCCCGACTAGGATCATTCCGATCTCCGCTCATCGTCATCGGACCAATTGGCGGTGAAGTTCGCGCTCAACGAAACAAGCCGCCACTGTGATCTATACGAGCAAAGCTCTTTCGCGGCGTGTCAGCAATCCGGCATTCCCGCCGGACGTGCCGACGCATTTCCAGTGGAGCCGGTTGAGCCAGAAGCGCCAGAACCGGTTGCGCCCGGCGTGCTTGAGCCCACAGTCGTTTCAGGTGCCTTTTCCGAAGATGATGCACCAGCGGAGCTCGGGTTCTTTTCGCGAATGATGTTGCTGCTGACATCCCAGCATTGCTTGGGCGTGACGCCCTGATCGCGGTTTGCACTAACGCCCGTTCCTTGTGCGTTTGCGAAGCTGGTGACTGTCAAAAAAGTGGCGCCACAAACCGAAGCGAAATAGATCGTTTTCATGGTTCTTTCCTTCTCATCTGACTGCGAACGCTCAGTGAACCGTTGGATGCCTGAGAGCGGGGCCGATAGCCTCACTGCCGTCGGCAGCCAACTCGTCCCTGAATGAGGGGCGCTGTGCGAGCCTCAGCCATTCTTCGGAAAGCCGCAGCAGTTGCTGCTTGTCTATCGAAGAGACCGTCTTCGCGGCTTGTTGCCGGCAGTGCTCAGCTCGCGTGCGGCAAATATCTCCGTGCTCAGCCATGACACTGGTCCGCGCTCGCCCCCGGGCGCCGATTGGCCCCACTCAACTTCAATTCACCCGGCCGGTTTAACGTTCCTAGCCCAGCCGTTTAGGAACGGTCTGCGGAAGGTCGCGTTTGGGGACGGAAAGTCGTGGTTGCGGTCAATGCCCCGTTTCTTCTTTCACATCAACGGAAAGTTCCCGTTTCGGGATGAAGTCGGAACCGAGCTTCGAGACGATCGCGCTGCTTGGAAGGAAGCTCTGTTGCTGACCCGAGACATCGAAACATGGCTACAGCCCGGGGAGAGTTGGAGCCTCGATGTCGAGGCTGGCGATCGCTTGTTGTACCGGATCAGCATCACGAGCGAAGAAGGATGAACAGAGCGGCGGATATGGGCGACACGCCCCAGATCTCCCAGCCTCCACGCATCCAGGAACCATGACGAAAGCTGTTGTAGATGCGGGGCTCAACCAGAGCTTACACATCAGATGCTAGACTCGACGCGAGGGCTGACCATACGCATCTACTAATGCCAGTGCGGGGAGCGAAGCTGGACGGAGCATCGAGAGTAACCGCCCACAGCGGTGGACGTTAAGTTTGCCTGCACGACAGCGGGATACGGGATTTTCTCTGCGCGCAAGCCACCGAAGCGGTAAGCACATCGGTGCGCGTTGATGATCGTAGTGCGTGGACGCAGCACCGCGGCAAAGACAAGTTGGGGCAAGCTCCCATCGTCATCCCCCTCCGCCCTCCTTGCTCC